>CAYYFT010000276.1:0-2035 GCA_964471015.1 uncultured Pirellulales bacterium
GGGCCTATTCAAGTCTTGAAGGACATTCAAATTAACGAGGCGACAACAGATAAGCTTTTGATGTATGTGAATCCGATTTTTGCAAATGCCATCGATGTCCGCGGCGTAGCGAATTTCAGCTGCGAGCGACTTGCCATACCTCTGGCAGGGGCTACCAAAAATGACCTTGAAGTGGTCGGCACAATTTCGATAAGGGAACTTCGTTTGGAATCCTGCGATTTGCTCGGGCAGATACTTTCGGTGGTGGGCGCAAGTGTGCGTGGGCAGGACATCACCATTCATCCGACAAGATTTGTTTTGCAAAACGGTTTTCTCAGATATAACGATATGCAAATGGATATTGGTGATAATCCGGTCAATTTCAGCGGCGTTATCGGACTGGATAAGAGTCTGAATATGGTGGTTACTCTGCCTTATACCACGAGAGGCGAAACAGTAAGAGTCGGCAAAGAGGTTGAAGGTGCAAGAATATCGTTGCCTCTTACAGGAACTCTCGACAAGCCTGAACTCGATTTAGGCAGGCTGCTCGAAGGGCAATTGAAGCAACAGTTAGAGGAGCGATTAAAAGAAGAGTTAGGCGAAGAATTGCTTGAGGGGCTTGAGGGCCTGCTTAAGAAATGAGGTGAAGAGCCTGCTTTGACAGAATTAAGCCAGGGTTGTAATCCCGAGGCTTATAAAAATGATAGGGAAAATTATGATGTTAGAGAAGATTTTAACCACGCCAACTGAGCAGTTGGGCAAGGCAAGCCGCTTTTTGGTCTTTCAAATTAAACTATGGTGGCACTGTGTGAGACTTCTGATAAAGAACCGCGCCGGTCAGCAGGCGGCCGCCCTTTCATATCACACTATCTTCGGCCTTGTTCCTCTTGCAATAGTGGCAGTATTGATATTTCAGTCATTTCCGGCTTACAGGGGAGTAGGAGATAAGGTGAGAGGGTTGGTTTATGAACAGCTTCACCTTTCAACTATCGAGTATCCCGACCCTGCAAATCCGGAGGGCAGCATAAAGCTAACAGAGCACCTCGATAAGATAGCCGGGAGAGTCTTTACTGGATTGAACGAAGGAACGATTGCGTTGTTTAGCGTGGCGATTATTATCTGGGCGGCGCTGGCCTTGCTGTCAACGATAGAGAGGGCGTTTAACAATATCTGGCATGTCGGAAAGGGGCGGGGTTTTCTGCATCGAGTAATCAATTACTGGGCGCTTCTGACGCTTGGTCCGCTGCTTCTCGGCGCCGGTATCTATATAACGACCCGATACGCCGTCATCGGGCGGATACAAAGAACAGTTTTGTCAAATATCGCCCCCGCCGTTTTGTCTTATGTAGTGTCAACGGTTGCGTTTTTCCTGCTTTACTTTATTTTGCCGAATACGAAGGTCAGGGCGAAAGCGGCTATTTTCGGAGCGGCGGTGGCGGCATTGGTCTGGAGCTTTGCAAAGTGGGGTTTCGGGTTATACGTTATAAAGCTTATTCCCTACAGTCAGGTTTACGGCGTTTTGGGGCTTATACCGCTGGGTGTTTTCTGGATTTTTATCACGTGGCTTATCGTTTTGTTCGGCCTGCAGTTGACATTTACCACGCAGCACTTAAAGAGCCTTGACGCTGCCGAGATTGCAGATGCCAGGAAAACGGAGGAGTATTTTATAGCCAACGACCTTACCGCCATCAATATAGTGCGGGAGATTGCGGCTGCATTTGAAGAAAATAGCGCTCCGGTTCCGTCTGAGGTTATAAGCAGCAAGTTGAATATACCGGCTGAGTTCGGCGAGAAGATTCTGAACCATCTTGTCGCCAGCGGTATTATAATTAAGAGTTCCGAGCCGCAGGTCGGTTTTATTCCTGCGAAAGACCCTGCACATATCAGGTTATCCGATATCGCCGAAGCAGTAGCTACGGCTGGTTTTGCGCAGAACTCGGCGGAGCAGTCGGAAAGCCTCGAGCAAATAGCTCAATCACAGCGAAACGCTTTATCGCAGTACAATCTAAAACAAATTCTCGGGAAGCCCTCAAATCAACCCTGAAAAGAGAAGCTA
>CAYYFT010000277.1:0-2028 GCA_964471015.1 uncultured Pirellulales bacterium
AGGATGAAAGAACATATCTTCACTGTGATGGGCCGTTACAAAGGCCGAATTCACGGATGGGACGTCGTCAACGAAGCAATTGCACCTGACGGCCGGTTCAGAAAATGCAAATGGTTAGAAATTATCGGCGAAGATTACGTGCTCAAGGCCTTCGAATACGCCCGCCAGGCCGACCCCGACGCCCAGCTCTATTACAACGACTACAATATGTGGAAGCAACCTCAATACGAAGCTGTTTCTCGGCTGATTAAAGACCTACAGTCAAAGGGCGTACGCATAGATGGTCTTGGCATACAGGGACACTGGGCCCTTGACTATCCACCTCTCGATGAAATTGAGACTTGCATCCTGGCCCTTTCCAAACCGGGCGTCAAGTTGATGATTACGGAACTGGACGTGTGCGTAATTCCTTTTAAAGACGATTACGAGAATTTGGTGGACCTGTCCTCTTTCGATTCCGAAACGCAGAATAAACTCAGTCCTTACGCCGATGGCCTGCCGGACGATGTGCAGCAAAAATTGGCCGACCGTTACGCCGAGTTATTTTCGTTGTTCCACAAGTACCGCGACAAGTTCAGCCGCATAACTTTCTGGGCCGTCCACGACGGCCAATCATGGCGCAGCTACATGCCCATAAGAGGAAGGACCGATTATCCTATGCTGTTCGACCGTCAATATAAACCAAAGCCGGCCTTCGATGCCGTCGCTAAAATAGTTCAAAACAAAAAATGAAAATCACAGGTTAAATAACGTGCCGAGAGAATATCAATAGAACAACGCGCAAGAGACCTGCTATACAATGTTGTCCCTCCTTTTCAATTTTAACTTGACATCAGAATATTATAAGGTATTATTCTGCAGAATCACTTCATAAGGAGCTTAAAGTGACGAATAAAAAAGACCTTGAAATCGTAGCTGCAGGGCACACCTGCCTTGACCTGATACCTGCTTTTACAATCGATGGAAAAGTTGACAAGATGACAGACGTCCTTGTGCCCGGCAAAATGATTAATATGGGTGAATGTGTCGTCGTCGGAGGCGGGCCGGTAACAAACGCCGGTGTGTCCATTCGCCGGCTCGGTGTAAAAACCGAATTAATCGGCAAAATCGGAAATGACGATTTTGGCAAAGAGATACTTAGCTGGTATGAAGAGCATGAAGGCCATTTTAAAGGTATTCATATGGTCGATGGTGAATCAACATCATATACCATTGCGATTTGTATCCCCGGCATAGACCGCTTCTATTTGCATCATTGCGGTGCAAATGATACTTTCGGCTATGATGATATGGATTTCGACCTTGTGCAACGTTCAAAACTGGCACTTTTTGGTTATCCACCCTGGATGAGAAAGCTTTATGAAAACACAGGGGCCCAGTTAACGAAAATCCTTAAAAAGACCAAAGAATTAGGAACTACAACTGCGCTTGACCTTTCACTTCCTGATGTAAACAGCCCCGCCGGGCAGGTTGACTGGAAGGCGATTCTTACCGACTGGGTTCCACTATCGGATATTATGGTGCCAAGCGCAGAAGAGATATTTTATTTTCTATATAAAGGAAAGTTTCTTGAAAAGAAAGCAAAGCTCGGAGCCAAGGAGAGTGTGCTTGACCATATGACTGTGAAAGAGATTTCCACCCTCGGAAGTGATTTAATAGAAATGGGTTCGGCGATAGCAATGGTCAAATGCGGTCACAGGGGTTTGTATGTCCGAACTGCTAATCGGGACCGGCTCGAAAAATTAGGTGCAGCAGGATGCTCCGACCTTGAAAACTGGGCCAATCGCGAACTCTGGTTCCCTGTTTATCAGGAAGAAAAATTTGTGGGGGCTCTGGGTTCCGGCGATTCGGCAATTGCAGGATTTCTTTCTGCGTTTGTCTGGAATCATACTATCGAGTCCTGTTTAAGATATGCAAACGCCGCCGGCAGTATGAACGTTACCGTTCCTGACGGACTTACCTGGAATAAAGGCTTTGATGATTTAACAAAACGGATTGAATCGGGATGGAAGACAAAGGATTTGAAAA
>CAYYFT010000278.1:0-2025 GCA_964471015.1 uncultured Pirellulales bacterium
TTGCTGCTATTAAGGCCGCTGCTGCTATAGCGGCAAAAGCCCTTAAACAAACTCTTGGATATATCAAGCCGGGCATAACCGAAAACGAATTGGCCGGCAGGCTGGATTTTCAAATCCGCAAAGCCGCAGCTATAAATAGTTTCGGAACAATCGTTGCCTTCGGCCCAAATGCCTCGCGTTCCCATCATCAGCCGGTGTGCAGAAAGCTCAAAAAAAATGACACGGTTCTTGTCGATTTCGGCGTCAGATATAAAGGCTACTGTTGCGACATAACCAGATGTTTTGTCGTTGGCAGGCCGACCCGCCTTTATAAAAAGGCCTGCGTCGCCGTGCGGGAGGCGCAAACCGCTGCGCTAAAAATGATAAAAGCCGGCGTCGAAATTACTCAGGTAGATGCAGCCGCGAGAGAGGTGATTGGCAAATACGATTTACCTGTCTATGGCCACGGGACAGGACACGGCCTGGGTCTGGAAGTGCACGAAGGGCCGGCCATCTCAGGCGAAAGTAAAGGTAAATTGCAGGCGGGAATGGTTTTTACTGTTGAGCCGGCGGTGTATATGCCAGGTAAACTTGGCGTCCGCATTGAAGATGATATTTTGGTGACGGAAAAAGGATGCAAAGTTTTGAGCACGAGCGAGTACAAGGGGATTGATGAAATTGTTGTTTTATAATGAAGGAGAAAAAGACACATGAGAATTAAATCAGAAGGATGTTTGGTTGCGATTTTAGTTATAGCCTTGCCTGTTTTCGCGGGCCAGGCTATACCAGCCGATGTCAAGGAGGCAATTCGTTTCCGGGTGGACCACGGCTACAATGTGGGCATCATAGTAGGCATCATTAACCCGGGTGGAACTCGCTACTACAGCTACGGTAAAACCGCAGTTTCCGGTAATCAAAAGCCGGACGAGAACACAGTTTTTGAAATCGGGTCCATCACCAAAGTTTTTACCAGTACTCTCCTGGCGGATATGGTTGAACGTGGCGAAATGACACTGGATGACCAAATCGAAAAATATCTTCCTAAAACTGTGCGCGCTCCGACGCGCAAGGGCCAAAGCATAACTCTGGCTCACCTTGCGACGCACACTTCCAGCCTGCCAAGACTGCCCGACAATCTCCTGCCAAGTGACGCGAATAATCCTTATGCCGATTACTCAGTGGAGCAGATGTATGAATTTCTGTCTGGATACACGCTCCAGCGGGATATCGGTGCACAGTACGAGTACTCCAATTATGGTGGTGGTCTGCTGGGGCATATTCTGGCGCTGCGAAGTGGGATGAGCTATGAGCAACTGTTCATAGAAGAAATCGCAAACGAGCTTGGTATGTCCGACACGCAGATTACCTTTACGCCGGAAATGACAAGCCGTTTGGCAAAAGGACATGTTGGCAATAAGGAGGTCAGTAACTGGGATATACCGGCGCTAGCGGGTGCAGGTGCATTGCGTTCAACCGCTCAGGATATGCTAAAATTCTTGGCTGCTAACATGGGTCTGAAGCAAAGCCGTTTATACTCTGCGATGAAGACCACCCATAAACCGCGCAACCAGGCAGGCCCGCCGGATATGCATATCGGCCTGGGCTGGCATATTCGAACCAGTGGCAACCGCCAGCTCATCTGGCATAACGGCGGCACCGGCGGCTACTGGGGTTTTGTGGGGTTCATCAAAGACAAACAATCCGGTGTGGTTGTTTTAACCAACACGTCAGAGAGCATAGACGATATCGGATACCACCTGCTCGATCCCAATATACCACTACGCAAGTTCGAGGTGCAAACCAAGCTGGACGCAGTAGTTCTCGAAAGTTATGTGGGCAGGTATGAGTTCGCACCGGGCGTGGTCTTCGACATCGCCTTACAGGACGGACAATTAACGGCGCAGCTCACAGGACAGCAAAGGTTTCCTATATATGCAAAGTCACAGACAGAGTTCTTCTACAAGGTCGTAGATGCACAAATCACTTTCTTGAAGGATGGGCAGGGGAAGGTGACAGCGCTCGTACTGCACCAGTTTGGTATCGACC
>CAYYFT010000279.1:0-2009 GCA_964471015.1 uncultured Pirellulales bacterium
CGGTGCCGCTCTTGAGGAAGGATTCTTTCTGGTCGGGACTGAGTATCTCGAAGACCGTCTGCTCCATTTTCTCTCTGGTTATTACTTCGCCGGTGGTGTCTTTCAGTTGCCCTCGAATGCGTAATTTGGGGGGCTGGCCGACTTTCAGGTGCAGGTCGCTCGCCTGCGTTTTGATAGCAGCCCTGAAAAACTTGTTTAACGCTGGCTCATTATCAGGATTTGAGTCTTTACCGATAGGTTGTTCCGTGGCCATTGTTAGTACTTTTGCCCCAAAGTTTATAAACCAACCCGTGGCTTCGCCCCGAGGCGAGTTGCCTTGCCGCTGGCTGGTTTACTGTTTAGCTCTGGTTTACTGGAGCACCTTTCTTTCTACGCTAAGACTTGTGAAAACAAACTCTTACGTAAGTATATTATAATAACTTGATGCAAATTGTCAACCCTGATGCCTGAATAATATTATTTTGATTTTTCAGCACAAACAAAAGACTGTTAGCCTCTGGTGGGTCCAGAGAGAACTCGGTGGTAAGGTGGCCTGTTTTATTCCGGCTGTTAACCAGTGAAAAAATTGAGTATTTTGCGTTTAGGACGGGTGAAATTTAGCTCCTGCATAATTCTATCTCCTTATCCTACCAATAGCAGCGTTAGGGTCATATAGATTGCGACGCTGATGGAGTCGTTTGCGGTTGTAACCAGCGGGCCGGAGCTTATGGCTGGGTCAATGCTGATTCGGCGGAAAAGAAAAGGCAAGAATAATCCGAGCGTCGTGGCGACCATTATCGCTGAAAACATTCCGGTTGCGAATGCCAGGACGATTCGGAAATGGTTGGTAAAGTCAGCGGGATTTCCGAGCAGGTGCGGCAAAAATGCGCAGACAAGGCCGCCGATTATCCCGCAGCTAAGGGCCACCAACAAAGCGACGCGGACTTCTCGCATAAAGACCTGGCTTAACCTTTGTGCCGCCAGGTGTCCTGTAGCAAGGCCGCAGACTACAATCGCAGAAGTTTGCAGGCCTGCATTGCCGCTAATGGCGGCAATCATCGGCACAAAGGCAATTGCGGCGGTGTAAACAATAGCCAAATTTTCAAAGTCAAATTTTCTGTGAAAGAACATCAGGACTAAAGCGGTAATGGCGGTTCCGAACAGAGCCGGCAGCAGCCAGGTCATTCTGACGCCGGCGGCGTGGAAAACGGAGACATTTTCCAGCTCGTCTGCGTCTGTCCCGGCCATTGCATATAGGTCCTCAGCGGCTTCTTCCTCTGCGACCTCGATGATGCGGTCGGCGGTGATTCGGCCGATGAGTTTGTGTTTTTTGCTGAGAACGGGTGCAACAATCAGGTCGTTTTTACTAAATATGTTTCGGACTTCTTCCTGGTCGGCATCGGCGGTAACGTAAATGGTATCAGGGTCTATTAGAGTGCTTATCTTTGTGTCTTCCGGGCCGGTTAGCAGCAGGCGAATACGAACGTCCCCGAGGAACCGGCCGAACCTGTCTATGACATAAACGGAAAAGAAATCTTCATCAATTTCAGCGGAGCGGATTTTACTGATGGCTTCTGCAACAGTAGCTTGCTCGGGGACACTTATAACAATGGGGTCCATAATTCCGCCCGCTGAGTCTTCAGAGTAACTCATCAGGTTTTTAATCTGAGCTGATTTGTCAGGGCTGATGCTTCCAAGGACCTTCGCACTTTCTTCTTTGCTTAGTTCCGAAAGAACATCAGCGGCATCGTCGTGGTCGAGGTGCAAGATAAGACTTGTCAGCTCCTCAGCTGGAATTATTTCAAAGAGTTCGCTGCGAGTGGCCTGGTCAACCTTTTCCAAAACTTCAGCGGCGATTGATTTGTCCAACACATCGAAGATAACGCATCTTTGCTCGTTATCAAGAAGCTCCACGATTTCAGCAATATCACTTGCTCGCTGTTCATCGAGCAATTTGCCCAGGGCTTGAGAGTCATTGGCTTCAAGTAAAATCTCAATCTGCTGTAATAATTGTTTTTGTTCGTCCCGCA
>CAYYFT010000280.1:0-1971 GCA_964471015.1 uncultured Pirellulales bacterium
AGGTCTAAATCCTCCGGTTCTATCTGCGCATTTGCCATTGCCTTCTCTATTGCTATTTGAATGCCTTTACCATCGGACTCGAGATGTTCGTATGCAGGGTTGATATTATTGCTTTGGCCGACCCCTATTACTTCGGCATAAATCTTTGCGTCACGTTTTTTGGCGTTTTCCAGATTTTCGAGTATTACTATACCGGCCCCTTCACCAAAAACCGAGCCTTTGGCATCAGCGTCGAAGGGCCTGCAAGCTGACGAAGGGTCATCGTTATTTTCAGAAGTAACCCTTTTAAGCAAACACTGGCGAATCATAACGATGGGATTTACCTTTGCTTCAGCGCCGCCGGCAAGGGCAATGTCACTGCCACCACGGGCGATAATCTGAGATGCTTCACCTATTGCCAAATGCGCAGAGGCCTCGGCACAGGTGATAGAGTTGCTGGGGCCCTGGATATCGTGGATGATGCCTATATGACAGGCAGGCATATTTGGCAGATATTTCAACAACCATAAGGGCGTAACCAACTCAAGACCTTCTTTGCCCCACTTACGAAGGTCAAATTTACCATCCGTAACACTTGCTGCCACCGCAGGGGCCAGCTCAACCAAATCACAGCTTATAAGACCAGCACCCATATTAATTGCGACACGTTCCGGCTCCACATTGACCTTCTCCGGGTCGATTGCTTTTGTAACAAGCCCGCTGTTGGTCAGTGCTTCGTTTGCCGCCATAACTGCCAGTTCGATATCTCTGGACATCATTTTGACGGCCTTACGATAGCTCTTGGGCACGTACTGCTGTATCTTGTAATCAGGAACTTGCCCTGCCAATTTGCAGCTAAAACCTGCTGGGTCAAAGGCGGTGATTTTGCCTATCCCGCACCTGCCGGTGCACAGACCCTCCCACATATCACCAACGGTTAATCCAAGTGGGCTTACAGCACCCAGGCCGGTTATTACTATGCGAGCAGAACTCATCAATCTTGCCCCGATTCCAGAGCGTCTGAACTGCCGTCATCAGAAGACAGGCCTTGCAGAAGTGATTTGAACGTGTCGGTGAACACGAAATTTTCTTCCGGAAACTCCTTGCCAGCCAGGTTCCGGTCAATATGACTGAACATCAAATCTATCTCGGCAATCAACTTTTCTCCGCACGTAATCTTACCGCTTATGCTTGCCGCTTCAGGGGCTATGGATTCAATTTTTGCAGCCAGTTTCAACGTGTCGCCGGGCTTTACATAGTCGAAAAAGACGCACTTTTTCACTTTTGCAAGAATAACCTTTTCTTGAAAGTTTTTTGCCTCACCGACGAGTATCCCCGATGTCTGCGCCATCGCTTCTATCATTAAGGTCTCCGGCATAACGGGAAAACCTGGGAAATGGTCGTGTAAATGTTCCTCAGCAAGCGTTACATTTTTTACCGCAACAGCACTTTCGCCGCTGTGAAACTCAACAAATTTATCAATCCATATCCAGCGCATTTCCGCCGAGGTTCTACCTATATTAAAACTATCGGCAGGATTGCTCAATGTCAACCTGCCGATAGCGTCTCAAAGATAATTCAAACTATTATGCAGCGTTCAACTTAATATCGACGTAATTTACAATCGCACCGACAGTAAACAAATCACCCAGTTTGTTAATATCCGGGTCATTCTCAAATGCAGCCAAATCGGTATGTGGTAGTTTCTCTCGCAATTCAGCCAGCCCTGTCTCGGTCAATTTCCCGTTGTTGACAAGCTCGGGATTATTCATCAGACTCTCGGCAGGAAATAACTCTTCTCGTGGAATCTTTATTCCAAACGCCTTTTCTAATCGGAACACTATGTCCAAAAAGTCAATGCTTTCAGCCCCCAAATCCCCCATTAAGGTCGCTTCAGTCGTAACCTCATTGTTGTCAACCCCCAGCGCATCTATCAGAACTTCCTGAACTTCCTGAAAAATCTCATCCCGATTCATTGCCATAGTTCTTTAC
>CAYYFT010000281.1:0-1944 GCA_964471015.1 uncultured Pirellulales bacterium
TAAGGAAGTTGAGTACCGCGAGAGAAAGCCGTGGTTTAAGAAAATCGCCGATTGGAAGAAGAAATTTCCATTTCGCTACGACGATAGTTCTTCTACGATTAAGCCGCAGTATGTTATCGAGGAGCTTTGTCGGCAGACCGAGGGCAAGGCGATTATAACTACGGGTGTTGGGCAAAATCAGATGTGGGCCGCTCAGTTCTATCGCTTCAGCAGACCCCGGCAGCTTATAAGCTCCGGCGGCCTCGGCACAATGGGCTACGGTCTGCCGGCTGCCATAGGTGCGCAGGTGGCCAAGCCGGGTGCCACCGTTATCGATATTGACGGCGACCACAGTTTTAATATGACGATGACAGAGCTTTCTACGGCGGTCGAGAACAAATTGCCTATAAAGGTCTGCATTTTGAACAACGGCTATATGGGAATGGTTCGGCAGTGGCAGGAACTTTTCTACAACAAGCGATACTCAAAAACCTACCTGGCCAATCCCAGTTATGCAACGGTGGCAGAGGCGCTTGGTGCTGTCGGGATTACCGTCGAAAAAGCAGCCGATGTTCCCGGTGCAATTAAAAAGATGTTGGTGCAAAAACGGCCATGTGTTGTTGATTTTAGAATCGAAAGAGAAGAGAATGTTTGGCCAATGGTGCCGACCGGTAAAAGTCTGAATGAAATGGACGGGCTTGATATATTGGAAAGTATGGCGTAAGACGGAAGTCAGAAAACAGAGGACAGAAGACAGAGGACAGAAAAATCTGACTTCTGACTTCCGACATCTGACTTCTGAATCGAGGTGCGAGAATGAAGCATATAATAAGTGCATTGGTTGAAAACAAGCCGGGCGTTCTGGCGCACGTTGCAGGGATGTTTGCCGCAAGGGCGTTTAACATCGATTCACTTGTTGTCGGGCGGACTGAAGACCCGGATTTGAGCCGAATGACTATTGTTGTTATCGGTGATGATAAGGTTGTTGAGCAGGTTCGAAAGCAATTGGCGAAGATTGTTCCGGTTGTCAAGGTTCAGGACTTTGCCGGCCAGCCAGTAGTGGCACGCGATTTGATGCTTATAGCCATCTCGGCGCCGCCTGAAAAACGGCCTGAAGTGCTTTCGCTGATAGAAATGTTTAAGGGAAAGGTTGTGGATATCGGCCCAAGGTTTGTTATGGTCGAGGTCAGCGGGCCCGAGGCCAAGATTGAGGCCTTCATCGATATTTGTAAACCCTATGGTATCAAAAGTGTGGCCAGAACCGGGACAATCGCAATGCCGCGGCAAGCAAAAACGGACACATCGGCCTCTAACAAGCGTACTGAGCTGTAAGCAAATATCTTGTAGCAAAACAGTGTCTTTGTGTTAACATATTATTGTGAGAGTTCCGCTGACTAAATACGGCTGGCCACAGGTAGTCATTTTCCCGGCGATAGTGTTGGGAGTAATGATTGTTTATCTGGTTTTGGGCGTTTTGTATTTGAGCATCTGGGCTACCATTTCGATAGAAGCGGTTCTGGCTGTTGTCTTGATATGGGTTTTGTCGTTTTTCCGGGACCCCTACAGACTTTGCCCGAAAGAAACGAACCTGCTGCTTTCGCCGGCTGATGGCGGGATAACCGATATCGAGTTTGTCGAAGAAAACAACTTTATTGGTGAGCGCGCGATTAGAATCGGAATATTTTTGACTATTTTCGATGCGCATATTAATCGTGCGCCGTGCAACATAAAAGTTAAGAGAATCCGCTACAAAAAAGGCAAATATAAAAACGCTATGAATCCGGAGTCCGGGCGGGTTAACGAATCCAACGACCTTTATATAACCAAGACCGACAGCCCTGAAGACAGGCTGATTGTCCGGCAAATCAGCGGTGCGATTGCCCGGCGAATCGTATGTGCTATAAAAGAAGGTCAAGAATTAACTGGCGGTGAGAAATTCGGGATGATAAAATTCGGCTCCAGAAC
>CAYYFT010000282.1:0-1941 GCA_964471015.1 uncultured Pirellulales bacterium
GGGGACTCCTTACGGAGAGCTAAAAGTCGTCCTCGAAAAGCTCACTGTCGAAATCACCTTCATCTTCATCTTCGTCTTCTAAGGCAAAATCATAAAAATCATCATAGGCATCCTGAGACTCGATTACTACGTGTGCTTCATCAAGATAATCTTCCGGAACCATTACGGCAATGCTTTTAGCTTTACCATAGGCAGTATCTGCTGACCCTTCGCTTTGTTCTCTTATCGTAGTGGGGATATCATTGGCTTCCAGCAAAGTTTTATACTCTTCGGCCTGTTCCATGTCCTCGGCAAGAGTAACAGCGACAAGCTCCTGGAGATTGGTCCGTGATTTTTGGCTTTTTTTGGGTCGCTTTGCCATTTTATTTCTCCACTATAAGTCCAATTTAAATTCCGCCGTAAGGCGTCCTCCGTAAGGAGTCCATAGGACTGCGGACTGTCAGTTCTGGCGTCCGCTACGGGTGACAAAATCTTTTAAAATATCTTCGTCAAAATAAACCGCCTGAATTATTAAAAATTCCGGCCTATTAGAAAAAAATATCACTCGACGACCGGATTTTCATAAGCACCTGTGCCTGCGGAACCTGTGCAGGCAACCACAGGCGCAGGCACCTTTCGCTATCGGCTCTGTAATCGCAAAAATTTAACGTTTGAGCACATTTTTTTGTTGCAAATCCCTGCCGATTCCCTTAGAAACAGCCTTTGGTAATGTGCCTGCACCAAGGATTTGGTGCCGGCCTATTAAAAAACTTAACTTTTTGACATGGAGGATTTGTACCAATGGCAAAGAAAAAAGAGTCTTTAATTGTAGCCAGCAAGGTTAAGGCCTACGTCAAGGGCAAAAAGATGATGACCTCGTCCGATGCGCTCGGGGCGCTCAGCGATAGGGTTTATTGTATACTCGATGAGGCAATTGGACGAACTAAGGCCAACCGTCGCAGCACAGTCAAGCCACAGGACCTGTAGAAGTAACGATATAAAGTGTGAAGTGCCTAAAGTTTGGAGGCGATTATGCCCTTCTGTGCCCCGTGCAGTAGCTTTAGGCGCTTTAGGCACTTTACACTTTCAATTATTCAAGTTATCAGTCCTTGGGCTCTCTTTGCAAAGAATAATCGGTCGGAAACACCACCCCGCCCTTGCTACAGGGTGGGGTTGGCTTTCGACCGGTAAAAATCCCCTTTATTAGTATCAAAATTCACATCTCTTGGAAAATTTGTTGAACTTACCCCTGCGAAAACCCCGATTTATATAAGATAGGAATTACCATAAGCACGGCTTTTTAGCTCCTCGAAATTAAGATTGCGTAATTTCTTGCCGATAAGATGCTTGCCAGCGACGTGCAACTTCAGAACAAATCATCTATGATGCTGGATTTTAAAAAAATTAGTTGTAAGTTCTTGTTTTATAAACTCTTACAATAGATTAACTTGGCAGGAGCAATATGAGGGTCTTTATGTTAGGTTGGGAATTTCCCCCGTTTATCAGTGGCGGGCTTGGTACGGCCTGCTACGGACTTACCAAAGCAATGAACCAGCTTGGCATAGAAGTAATCTTCTGTTTACCGAGAATGGTCGATGACAAATATACTACTCACGTGAGGCTGTTAACTCCCGACTCACAAACATCGCCGGCTGTCAAATTCAATGACTTAAAAAACGTAACTTTTCGCACAATCAACTCACCGTTACAGCCGTATTCAACCCCACATATTTACCAGCGGCGAATCGAAGAAACTCTGAGACAAAAGCAGGGAATGCACTACAGCGGCGATATGTGCGATGAGGTTCATCGTTATGCTGCAGTTGCCGCTGAATTAGCTGCAGATGAGCAGTTTGACATTGTTCATGCCCACGATTGGATGACCTATCCTGCGGGAATCGTGGTGGCGGCAATCAGCGGAAAACCGCTTATTGTGCACGTTCATTCGACGGAATTCGACCG
>CAYYFT010000283.1:0-1922 GCA_964471015.1 uncultured Pirellulales bacterium
AGCATAACTTTAGCGTGCGGAAGGGCGAAACGCTTGCCCTTTGTGCCGGCTGCCAATATCACAGCAGCTCCGGACTGGGCCCTGCCGATACAATAGGTCGCAACAGGAGAGCCAACAAAGCATATAGTATCGTAGATAGCCATCGTATCGTCAACACTGCCGCCCGGGGAATTGATGTACAGGCTGATTTCGCTGTTGCGTTTGAGATTGTCAAGGTACAGCATTTTCATAATGACCTCAGCGGCCCTGGCGTATGATATCTCTCCTATCAGAAACACGATGCGATTCTCCAGCAGCATATCATCGAGACTCATCTGGCGGTAGCGCTGGTACTGGCCCGCAGGGCCGTATTGGTCGTATACTTCCGGGTGTTTCAAAATCTTTCTTTCGGGACGTTCAATAAGCATTTACCATTTCCTTTAAATGTATTTCATAGTTCATATGCCACCAACTATGAAGCCTTATCGGGTATTTTTACTCTTTGGTTTTCTTTTTTGGGCTGTTGTTTTGCGTTTTTGAGACCGTTTCTCTTCTGTGGTAGCTGCTTTGCTGACTGTTTTCTTGGCTTTTTTGGTTCTCTTCCCGGGTTTGACTTCCGTTATCTTTGCCGATTCAAGTAATTTGGCGATGCATTTATCTTCCCTGACCTGTAATTTGAACTGCGTCAACGAGCCATTGCGCACCATTTCTTCTCTCATCCTCTCAGGACGCTGTCCCCGCTGAATGGCCAATTGTGCGATATGGCCGTTAATCTCCTCTTCGCTCACGTCAATTTCGAGCTTCTCAGCAATTTTAGCCATTATAAAGAATGTTTTGAGCTGCTCTTTGGCCTGTTGTTCACTGCCCGCTCGCAACTGCTCCATCTGCTCTTCTATCTGCTCACGCGTCAATCCCTTCTGCAGCAGGTTAATATACTGTCTTTGCAGCAGCCCAGCCGACTGTTCTGCAACCACATCCACAGGCAGGTCAAGACTGGTATTGTTGAGCATGTATTTGTGAATCTGCTCGGCCATCTCGCCCTGCACCTGCTGCTCAAGTCGATTCTGCAAACTGTCCCGCAGTTTCTCCCGCAGTTCACCTTCATCCTCGACGCCGAATCTTTTGAGGAAATCCTCGTTCAGCTCGGTGGGTTTGAGCCACTTAATATCTTTGACGGCAATTTCAATATCCACTTTCTTGCCGCGATATTCCTCTCGGAAATATGTCTTTGGGACATCTACGGCGGTTTTCTTTGTCTCTTCCGCCTTTGCGCCAACCAGCAGCTCATCCAGCTTCTCTACCGGAATTGCTCCGACAAAGCCGTTCCTCCTCACGTATATCTCGATGTTGTTAAGCTTCTGTTCTTCCTCGACGCCCTCAGCTTTTAGAACCACGTCCGCAATTATCTGGTCGTCGAGCTCAATGGCTGCACCGCCTTGCCGCGGTGACCACAAGCCTGCGTATTTTTGTAACTGCTTAATCTCTCTGTCGATTTGCTCGTTTGTAACTTCCAGTTTTCTCTTTTCTACGGGGATACCATCCAGTTTAGGCAGCTCAAACTCCGGATGCACCTCAACCTCAAAGTCAAACTTTAACGGCCCCTCAGCCGGCAGCTCTATCTTTTCAAAATCAATATCAGGGTCGCGAAGAACATCCAGTTTGTTGTCCTTAAGGGCTGAATCGCTCGCCTCGGCTAATAATTTCAGCTTAATTTGCTCTGTGGTCTCTTTGCCGAATCGTTTTTCCAGAAGCCGGCGGGGCGCTCGGCCTTTTCTAAAGCCCGGCACAAGGGCTTCCTTACGCAAAGTCTCGTATTGCTCATCCGTGGCGTTTTTTATTGACTCTTGCGGTATCTCTACGACGACTTTTTTCTTACAAGGCCCTGATTCTTCGATTGTTACCGTGTTTTTCAGCTCTGTGGTTTCCTGCTCTTTGGCCATTCC
>CAYYFT010000284.1:0-1916 GCA_964471015.1 uncultured Pirellulales bacterium
GGGCATGAGTGTCAACGGTTCGCTCAGCTTCCAGGATTCCGAGATTACCGCCGCCGAGTTGAAATGCCAGGACCTGCTGCTCGCCGCAGCCGCCGCCCTCGTCGTGACGGTTGTTCAGTCTTCCAGTGCTGCCAATAAGGTGATCACCATCGCCAACGTTATCTTTACCAATGCCGGCGAAAACTCCGATGTTAACGCCGAATTTGGCAGTTACACCGCCGACTTCACAGTCGCCAACGACCCTGATACGCCTCTGACCCTCGACGGCGACAATAAGATTATCGCCATCGAGAACGAAACTTAATTGGTCATTGTTAGTCAGTGTTAGTCCGTATCTGTCAGTATTATGGCTAAAGATGTAAACATACATATCAGGACCCCCGGGGCACAGCAGGCCAAGCAGGAACTTGACAAACTCGGAAAATCTGCGCAGCAGGTGGGAGATAAAACTGCAGCCGGTCAAAAGCGGGGCGCCGATGAAACAGGGAAAACTACTCAGAAAATGTCCGGCATGGGACGAGTTTTAGGCAGTTTAAAGACCGCTGTTCTGGGTTTTGTAGGGGCTTATCTTGGCTTGCAGGGGGTACAGAAAATAATCACCTGGCTAATTCAAAAGCTCGAACGCATTGCCCAACTGCAAAAAGATATCTATGAAAAGTCGCTCTCGTTTATGGAGATTGGCCAGGCCCTTGAGATGCAGACCGGTACAGCCGGGAAACAGCAATTCTGGGCACAGCAGGCTGCGGGATTACAGGCTGCCGGCGGCCTTGCAGCTCCAGGAGTAGCTCAGCAAATGATGATTTCGGCAGACATCGCCTTTCAAAAACAGGGTGGTATCAAAAACCAGCAAGTCTTGTCTATGTTAACACAATTAGCTCCTTTTGTCGGCGCTCAACAATTAGGCCCCGGAGAGGTAGCAAAACTTTTTGAATTTGCCGGTACTGCAGGCATCGCTCCGACACCTGAAGCTTATAAAAAATTCTTCGCTCAGCTTCAGGCTGGTTATACGGCGAGTAAGGCAACTATTTTCGGTCAATATTTATTAGGTTTGCAAAAAGGTGGCACACCTTATATGGCCATGGGAGGTACTTTAGAAGAAACAATAAGCGCCTTTGTCGGCGCTCGCTCTGTTATGCCCACTGAAGAATTGGCAGGTAGCATGCTTGAGCAAATAGCAAGACTCTCAGGCGGTGCTTATGAAAGACCACGTAAAATAATGGAACGCGAATTAGGTGTTAGCTGGGAAGCAATGTCTATGGATGAGCGTCTTAATACCTTACTGCGATATGTGGGTGGCATCCCGGAAGCCCGCCGTCAACAAGTATTAGCTGCTCAGGGATTCCCCGTTGAGCTTACTACTAAAGTCGGAATGATGGTCTCACCTGAAGCTATGAAGGCAAGGCGCGCTGCTGGTCAAGCGATAGGTATAGCAGGAGCTCCACAAATAGACCAATTGACCAAAGATTATCTTCAGTCTGTTCTCGGTAAAGAGCGAATAACCGAAGCCGAAATAGGATTAAAAAAACTTGTCGCCGCTCCTGAATTTGCAGGTTGGCAAACCCGTCTCAGTAAAGCAGAAGCTCAGGCTAAAATTTTAGCAGCTGAAGGTAGACCTCGTGAGGCTTTCCATCCTTATGCTCAATATATTATAGCTTTAGAGCAATTAGAAAAAGAAGCTGGTGAATTTTTGGAAGCCTTGCCTGAAGGACCTCGGCGAGAACGCGCTGGACAATTAATCAGCGACATCCGCTACTCTATTGGTTTAATTACTGAAGATCCCCTTTGGGCTAAATTCGGAATTGTGGGGCCTCGTGCTGGTCTGCGATACACACAGGAATTCGAACGTATTGTCGAGGTTCATTATCACAATGACATAAACCATTACCCGCGTCAGGGCAGCGACGAGCGCGGTCCAA
>CAYYFT010000285.1:0-1908 GCA_964471015.1 uncultured Pirellulales bacterium
AAATGGGGGTTAAGGATGAGAAACTTGTTGCCAATATTATTAGTTGAAGATGACCAGGTGGACGCAATGACGGTTGAGCGGGCGCTTAAAGACCTGAATGTTACAAATAAGTTAGTCCACAGGCCTGATGGAGAAGAGGCATTAGGGTATTTAAGAGACGGTAGTAGTAAAAGGCCGTGCGTTATTCTTTTGGATTTGAATATGCCGAAGATGAACGGCATCGAGCTGCTGAAAATCATGAAAGCTGATGACATATTAAAAAAGATTCCTGTTGTAGTTTTGACTACCTCCCGGGATACACAGGATAAAGTTGAGACTTTTGGGTTGAGTGCAGCGGGTTATATAGTCAAGCCCACCGATTATAAAAAGTTCGTGGAGGCAATGAGAACAATCAACCTCTACTGGACTTTAAGTGAGTTACCGCCAAACGGAGAATAAGGCTATGGAAAATATAAGATGCAAAGTTTTGTATGTTGAAGATGACAAGCTCGACCAAAAGGCCTTTGAGCGGTTAGTGGAAAATGAGAAGCTGCCATATGATTACACGATAGCCGGCTCGGCCTCAGAGGCCAAGAGCATGCTCGGCTCCGAGCAGTTTGATGTTGTAATTTCTGACTACTCACTTGGGGATGGCACTGCATTTGATGTCCTGGACTCGGTGAAGGATACCCCAACCATAATTGTCACCGGAGCTGGCAATGAGGAATTGGCCGTCAAGGCCTGGAAAGCCGGAGCTTGTGATTATCTGATAAAAGACGTTGACCGAAACTATCTCAAAGCTGTCCCAATAACGGTAGATAACGTCATCAGGCACAGAAAAACGGAAGAGAAAGTGCAGCTACTCTCGGGCGCTATTATGAGCACCGACGACAGTGTCTATATTGCCGATATGGAAAACAGGATTATCTTCGTCAACAAAGCATTCTATGAAACTTACGGATATAAAGAAGAAGAGGTCCTTGGAAAAGACAGTAATATTCTTTGGATAGGAAAGCATCAAAGTAAGGACACGAGAAGCGTCTTCCAAATTCTTAGAAGCGCCTGGGAGGTCGGGTTTTACCACAAACGAAAAGACGGCAGCGTATTTCCGGTCTCGCTTTCAAGGTCAATCATCAAAGACCCGGGCGGAAACGAAGTTGCAGTTGTTGGAGTAGTTCGCGACATCTCGGACCGCATCCTTATGGAGGAGGAGTTGCGAACCGCAAATCAAAAGTTGGAGAGACGGAATCAGCTGAAAAACAAATTGGCCGTTGCGGTTTCAGAGGAATTAACGACCTTGATGGCCGAGTTCGAGGGTATTATCTCCAACATTAAGACAGCTGCTCCGGACAAAACCGGCCCCGAGTCAAAAGAGAATCTGGAATTGGCCGAGAAGAATATCGACAGCGTCAAAGGCGTTATTAGTGACTTTCTTGAGGTCTCGAACATCGATACGAACAAGGTGAAATTAGAGATGACCGAACTTGGTATTTGTCCGATTGTTTCAGAGGTTGTGGAAGTCCTGTTACCACTCGCAGCTGAAAAAGGTATCGAATTAGAAAGCTCTATGCCTGATTACGAGCTTGTTGTTAACGCAGACCGCGACAAGATAACGCAGGTGCTGACCAATATCATCGGTAATTCGATAAATTCCGTCCCTGAAAACGGTCATATCAACGTGCGGGTGAAAGATGCCGGCAATGAGATTACACTTGAAGTAGAAGACGATGGGCCGAGCATTGAAAGCAGTGAGCTAAACAGGATTTTCAATCGCTTCGACCAGATTAGAAAACAGCTCCGTGCCGGCAGCGAAGAGCTGTCTCTGGGCCTGCCGATAGCCAAGGAATTAGTGGAAATGCACGGCGGCTGGATTTGGGCTGAAAGTAAGGATAAACAAGGGAACAGTTTCTGCTTTACCCTGCCGAAACC
>CAYYFT010000286.1:0-1908 GCA_964471015.1 uncultured Pirellulales bacterium
ACCGTCGCCACCGGCACCCCGGCAGGCATCTGAACCGTGCTCAAAAATGCGTCAATCCCCTCTAAGCCGGAACTTGAAATCAACGGCACGCCGATAACCGGCAGCGTCGTTCGGCTCGCCAAGGCACCTGCCAGATGTGCAGCCATACCCGCTGCCGCAATTATCACCTTTATACCATCCTTAGCGGCGGTTTGCGCAAACTCAGCCGCTATCTGTGGCGTCCGATGCGCTGAAATTATCCGCACCACCGGCTCAATACCAAAACCGCCGAGCTGCTCAATACAACTCTGCATCACATCCATATCACTGTCGGAGCCCATCACAACCGCCACAGCACTTTTCTTTTCGGATACCATTGTTTTTCCCCGACCTTAAGGTTACAATACTTTAATCTTCTGAATTTATTGTGGCGTAAGCCATCTTGACGATAATGATAACGGCCAAGTGCCGTAAATGCAAGTAATAGGTGCCGAAGATGCAAACAAGAAAACCTATTGTTGCAGGTCAATTCTATCCCGGCCAACGCAATTCCTGCGTGGCTGAAATCAACGAATGCCTCCAGCAGGCCGAATCTGCTGAGTCGCTGCCTGAAACAATAGCAGCTGGCATCGTCCCACACGCCGGCTGGACCTTCAGCGGCAGTTTAGCAACCCTGGTCTTTTCAGCAATAAAACAACGCCACGATAACGTCAATACCTTTATTATTTTTGGAGCGGCACATAGCTATTATGGCCCTTCACCGGCTCTTTATGATAAGGGAAGCTGGTTAACACCTTTAGGTGAAGTGGCTGTCGATGAAGATTTAGCTGACGCTGTGCTGAAAAGCGATGCCGCCGTTAGTGATACCCGCGCACATGAATATGAACATAGTATCGAGGTTCAGGTCCCGTTCGTACAGCATTTATTTCCCGATGCTAAGATACTGCCGATTTTAACTGTCCCGAACGAGCAGGCGATTTCGCTGGGCGAGGTCGTAGGTGATATTATCAAACAGCAGCAGAAAAAATTTGTTTGTATTGGCTCAACCGACCTGACTCATTATGGCCCGCGCTATGGTTTTACGCCGATGGGCACAGGTACAGATGCTCTGCAATGGGCAAGCGAAGTCAATGATAAAGAATTTATTGATTTGGCCTTGAAACTCGATGCGACGGGCTTGCTCGCAAGCGCCGCCGAAAACCTCAACGCCTGCGGTGCCGGTGCGGCTGCCGCGGTGGTTTCTGCTGCTAAAAAACTCGGCAAAACAAAGGGTTTACTTCTTGCTCATACCAACAGCAATGAAATTATGCTGCAAAAGATGGGCACCTCAAGTGCCGAAGCCGTCGGCTACGCCGCAATAGTCTTCTAAAATTCGTGTTGGGGATTTGGTTACGTTGGTCTTTACGCAATACTCAACACGCACCACGCAATACGAAAAAAGCCAACGGTCGGATTCGGACCGACAACCACTGGTTTACAAAACCACTGTTTAAGTTTTGCAATGGCCAAGCCATAGGCACGGACGTAAAAATCAATACTTTTGAGGCTCAAGCGACAACTAAAAATAATCGGGATTAGACCGCCATTGAGAATGTCGGGCAAAATAGTGTTGGACAGGGAAGTGAAAAAAAGGTAAAAATGCAAATTAGAAGGATGCCGTCAGAGGTTTCAATAAAGACCTTACACGGTTTGTTTCAGAGAAAATTCCGGTTGGAAAATCGCAAAGGGGATATGTAATGAAGAAATTAGTTATATTGTTTTGGTGCGTTGTGTATTTGGCTTTGGCAATATCCGGCGGCTGCAAGAAGGGAGAAGACACCGGTAAGCCGGAAGCAGCGTTGAAGCTGGCTCATAGTCTCGACGTAACCCATCCTGTCCACAAGGCGATGGTGTATATGGCTGAGAAAGTCAAGGAAAAGTCATCCGGCC
>CAYYFT010000287.1:0-1906 GCA_964471015.1 uncultured Pirellulales bacterium
TGCCTATAAAAAGGCAAATGCGATTCGTAACTGACTACGGATTGAGTGAGTACGACGCTGGCGTTTTAACGGCTGAACGAGCAACAGGGAAATTTTTCGATGAAGTAGTTAAAGCGGGTGGTGAGCCGAAACGGGTTTGCAATCTGTTAACGCAGGTCGGGCTAAAATTAGCAAATGAAAAGGGCTGCAGCGTGACCGAGTTAGGTGTTAAACCGAGTGCTCTTGCTCAATTAGCCGAAATGGTTGAGGCCAGTATGGTAAGTGCTACCGCTTCGACCACTATCTTTGAGGAAATGGTAAAGACCGGCAAAGGGCCGGAAATAATAGCAAAAGAACTTGACCTTATTCAAAAAAGCGATGCGGGCGAATTAGAGAAGATAGTCGAGCAGGTGCTTGCGGAAAATCGGAAAGCTGTTGGTGATGTGAAAAGCGGCGGGAAGAAAAGCAAAAAGGCGATGAGTTTTTTGTTAGGCCAGGTTATGCAAAAAACAAAGGGCCAGGCAAATCCAAAAATAGTTTCGGAAATCCTTTCCAAAAAACTCAATTGAAAATTTTGTTTTCGGTTCCGGCGATTAGTCTTTTTATATTTTCTCTATGACGAACGACGACCATCAGCGGTATCGCTGTTGCGATGATAAGTATGGGCCAGAGGTTAGCAAAGCGCCAGGCTGGGGTCAGGATTATCGCCAGGATTAACACGAGGGGAAATGTAATAGAAGCTGCGATG
This sequence comes from uncultured Pirellulales bacterium, assembly GCA_964471015.1. GTDB lineage: Bacteria > Planctomycetota > Phycisphaerae > Sedimentisphaerales > Anaerobacaceae > CAYYFT01. The sequence goes on from CAYYFT010000287.1 coordinate 728, forward strand.
GAAGCCAGCGAAATATATCGCCATAACAAGACAACCACCACCCATATCAAAAAAGCGGCGGCGGCACAAATTGTGTAGTAGGGCCAAAGGCCCAGCGCCACCCCGAAACTGGTAGCAACGCCTTTGCCACCTCTAAATTTTACGTATATGGGGAAAATATGACCTAAAACCGCTGCACAGCCGGCAGCGAGAACAAAGAAAAGCTCTGCAACAGCCGGCGGCGAAGAAATAAAGCTGATAGCAACCAGCATCGGTACCAGGCCCTTCGTAACATCCAGAAAGAAGCAGAGGTAGGCCCATTTTTTACCAAGCGCCCGCGATAGATTCGTTGCCCCGATGTTACCTGAACCGATGCTGCGCAAATCTTGGCCGTGGGCCTTGGCGATGATAAGCCCAAAGGGAATTGAGCCGAGCAAATATGCACCGATAATCAAAATCACAAATTCCATTGTTGCCCTCGCTTTTCGAGTATTGATTCATAAACAGCTGTTAGCTGTTTAGCAACTTGGCTGATGGAAATTTTTTCTTTGAGATTATCCGCAACAATCGCTTGTGATGCTTTTTGGATATTATTTGTATCTGTGAAGTAGCTGATGGCCTGTGCCAATGCAGAGATGTTTTCTGCGCAATCGATTACTCTGCCGTGCCGGTCATTGACAAATAAATCAGTTGCACCATTAAACTTCGTTGTTATCACGGGCTTGTCGGCGGCAATCGCTTCGAGGATATACCTGCTTGACGGGTCATAAAAAGTAGGCAGAACGGCTGCATCGGTTACTGACAGGGCATTTTGAATATGTCGAACAGCACCTAAAAAGATGATTTTTCTATGGATGTTAAGTTTTTTGGCGAGCTGACGGTATTTGTGTGCTCTGTCGTTACCGGCCACTATTAAATAAGCCTTTCGTTCTGTGTTGTTTTGCGATGCAAGGTGCATTGCCTTTATCAAGCAGGCGAGCCCCTTCAGTCTGAAATTGTTTGCCACGAATAAAAAAAAGATGGGGTTGTCAGCTTCCTTGAGGCCTAGTTGAATGAGTATTTGACTGCGGAGTTTATCGGCTTGACCTGTATCGACTCGTCTGTTTATTTTTATGCCGTTGGGTATAACGACTATTCGGTCATCGCTGGCGCCATAGTGTTTTTTGAACTGCTCGGCAACATACTTCGAAAGCGCAATAA
>CAYYFT010000288.1:0-1890 GCA_964471015.1 uncultured Pirellulales bacterium
GTCCCTTCACGCCTTTTGGGCAATTCTTAACTTTGCACTTCTTGCTCTCGGGTTTCTCGCGATTTCCTGCCGGGACGGCACAATCGGCTTTTTTGTGAAATCGGAGTAAATGCTCTCCTTTTTATTTTGCTTAAAACTATTCTTAACTAATCTATCTTCGAGACTGTGAAAGCTAATGACTGCTATTTGTCCCTTTTCTTTTAGAAGCTGCGGTGCTGAACCAAGCAGCTTTCCCAAGTTCTCCAACTCATTGTTGACGGCGATTCTCAGGGCCTGAAATGTCCTGGTTGCCGGATGTATTCTAGTCCTTCTTTTTTTGCCTGGCCTGTGGAGCGCTTTGCAGATTATCGCCGCCAGCTGGCCGGTCGTGGTTATCGGCTCACCTTTACGATGGCTGACGATAAACCGTGCGATCCGCCGTGAGGCCCTGTCCTCGCCGAATTTGTAAATCAAATCAGCTAAGGCTTTTTCATCCGTTTTATTGATTATATCGGCAGCGGTGGTCTTTAATCTTTCGTCAATTCTCATATCAAGCGGCATATCGTGAAGAAAACTCAGCCCCATTTTGGCGTCAGCCAACTGTGCCGAGCAGAGACCCAAATCTGCCAATATAAAATCTACCTTTTCTATACCCTGCTTATGGACTTGCTCGCCGATTTGGGAAAAATTGGCATGAATCAAAATAACCTTGCAAGGAAGGTCCTTTAATTTGAAATGGGCCCTTCGGATAGAATCTTTATCGACATCCAGGCCAATGATAACTCCCTCAGGGCCCAAAATCCGGCCGAACAGGAAACTATGACCTCCTTGTCCTATGGTCGCATCGACCATCACCCCATCCGTAGGTAAGTTTATCTGTTCAGCTAACGTTTCTGCAAGAACCGGAATATGCTCTACCGCCGAACTATTCACTTCTAAACCAGCAAACCCAATATCAGGGTCCGGTATTTAGTACATAGCGTTTAGTTTTCTCGTCCTAAGCGACATACGTTGATTTTAGCCTACGGCTACCTTGTTTTTCCGGCCTTTAAGCCTTTCAACAGCGGACGAAAATTCAATGTTGGCAAAAGACTTATCGAGTTTTCTCAGTCGTTCCAGCCGTTCGGTAAGAATTTCCAGCGAGGCTAAGGTTTTTTCATCAACCGCTCTTTTACCAGCAAGGCTCTTTTCCACAATCTGACAATGATTCAAATCCATTCCAATCATTTTTGCCTCCACCTTAGAAGTCAAAGTTTCCGGCTTTCTTCCTGCAGGACAACCTGCCGTGCCTGCGACATCTGTTTCTGATATTGGGTCATATGGTCTGCAAGGTATTGTTCCCAGTTTTCCCTGTTCCACAGCTCGATGTGGTCTCTGACACCAACGAGCGTAACCTTATCTTTCAATCCAGCCCTTTTTCTCAATCTTTCATTCAAAAGCAGACGCCCCTGCCTATCCAGCTCTACCTTTCCGGCCAGAGCAAAGCTTATTCGCTCGAACGCCACAGTTTCATCCGGTGCAGTAGTGCCGTGTGTAACCGCAAGGGCAATCCGCTCGAAATATTTTTCAGGATACAAACAAAGTATGCCATTGGCACCGAGGACAAGATAGAAATTGCTGCCGTGCTCATCGGCATCAATTTGACTTCTCAGCTTGTTTGATATGAGAACCCTGCTCTTGTCGTCGATTACGTGCTGATATTCGCCTGTTAGTAAAAGCATGGCATTTGTCCCACTCGTGATAACAGTTTAGGGAAATCCTACCACTTCTTACCACTATGTCAACCCGCAAAATCATTTTTTTTGAAATTTTTGGAAAATTTTATTATAGGACGTCTGTAGTTTACCTTTGTAGTTGTAGTTTACCTTTCTAAATGGCACAAAGTACGCTAAAGTGGCACAAGGTTTGGAC
>CAYYFT010000289.1:0-1840 GCA_964471015.1 uncultured Pirellulales bacterium
CCGGCACGATAGCTTCTTCAATCTTGGTCGAGCCGACCGGCGGGATTGCTTTGCCGCTCAGCCCGGCTAAAATGGTACTCTTGCCGGATTGTAATAAGCCGAGAAGCGCTACCTTCAACTACTAAACTCCTTACCCTTACTTATAAACGGTGTTTCCGTAAGAGTCATACGCAACAACAGCGGGAAAATCAACGACCTGTAGTTTCCTGACGGCTTCGGTCCCTAAATCTTCATAAGCGATTACTTCTGCCGAGATAATGTGCTTACTCAGCAATGCTCCTGCTCCGCCGACAGCAGAAAGATGAACCGCACAGTATTTCTTCAGAGCATCTCTAACCTCGACACCGCGATATCCTTTTCCAATCATCGCTCGCAAGCCTTCGGCAATTAGCATAGGGCTGAAAGCATCCATCCTTGATGAGGTAGTGGGGCCGGCAGAGCCGATTACTCGGCCGGGCCAGGCAGGCGTGGGGCCGAGGAAATAAATAATCGCTCCTTCAAGTTCAAAAGGAAGGTCCTCTCCAACATCTATCGACCGGCATAGTCTTTTATGGGCCATATCACGGGCAGTGTAGATTACACCACTGATAGAAACCTCATCGCCCGCCTTCAGCGAATGCACGACGGAATCGGTCAGAGGTGGCTGCAATTTTTTTATTTGGCTCATATCTTCTAATCTTCCTGCTAATCTTCCTACCCAGAGAGAACTCAGAAAGTTTACAATATATTAGTACTTTTTGCGAATTGAAAAGCTTAGAATTTTCCTTGAATTGTGCAAAGTTCAGATATAATGTTACTATTATGGCTAAATATCCCATATTTCTCGAACTTGGCGGTCGTCGTGCGGTCGTGATAGGCGGCGGGGCGGTAGCGGTGCGAAAGGCACAAGCACTGCTGGCAGCAGGAGCCCGACTGGTGGTGGTATCCAAAGACATCGATGATGTGCTAACGGCACTTTGTCAGGGGACGAATGCAGAATTGGTAAAATCCAAATATTCCAAAGATTATATCGCCGAGGCGGTGTTAGTTATAGCTGCAACGAGTAACAGGCAACTCAACGAACGAATCTATAAAGATTGTCAGGAGCTGGAGATTTTATGCAATGTTGTTGATTCGCCGGAGCTTTGTGATTTTATCGTGCCTGCCGTCGTGAAGCGCGGCGAGCTACAAATAGCTATCGGAACCGAAGGACATTGCCCGGCTTATGCCGGTCATTTACGGAAGAAATTAGAGCAGACCTTCACCAATAAACATGGCGAATTCTTAGCTGAACTGGAAACCCTTCGTAGCCGCATTATTAAGGACATTCCAGACCCAACCGACCGTAAGGCCCTATTAGGACAACTGGTTGATGATAAGTCGTTCGAGTATTTTATTCAAAACGGCCCCGCCCAATGGCAAGAGTATGCTGATAGACTCATATCAAAGAGAAATAAAGGCTAAAAACTAAAAAGCGGTTGTCAGAGAGAGGTTATCTCAGGCCTGTATTTTGTCAATTGTCACTTGCAGATACTTTTGGCGGTGGCCAATACGCCTTTTGCTGTTTTTACGTCTTCGAAAGTACATCGGATAGAGCTTTTTGCCTTTAACGATGGCATCGGCTGCGGTAGTCTTAAATGAGGCAACAACCTTTGCACCTTTCAGGAAGGGCGTGCCGATTTTGATTTTTTCGCCGTCACTTACAAACAAAACTTTATCCAGCTCAACCGTCCTTGCATTGGGCGGGACGTCGGTCAGTTCGATATTTATGCAGTCGCCCTGGGCGACCTTATACTGCTTTGAGCCTTGTTCAATCACCGCATACATTCTAAAAACTCCCAGAGGGTTTACCTTCAAAAAT
>CAYYFT010000290.1:0-1830 GCA_964471015.1 uncultured Pirellulales bacterium
CTCGCTGCACATTTTTTACCCCGCCCAAAGGGCGGAGCTTTCTTTCTAACGGGGTAAAGGTTAATTCTCGCCTTAAGGGGGTGCCAGCTTTCTTATAGAGGGTTGCTCTGTTGAAAAGGGTTCAGAATGTCATTTCCGCCGATAGGCGTCCTGTGGAGAGCGAGCCGCAGGCGAGTCGAGAAATCTGTTTTTGAATAGATTTCTCCGCTTCGTCTCGACTTGTCGAGACTCCGGTCGAAATGACAGTGGGGGTTTTCAACAGAGCAATAGAGGGTAAGAAAAACAGCTTTTGATATAACTTCAGACCAGGTTTTATAAAGTTATGGCTCGTGCTTCGCAGAGTAGCATCCGGTTTTTTACTAAACTCAAGGTTTTCGGACGCCGATGGACGAATGTATTGCGTGATGCGGATCGCGTGAAAAGAGAGGACGCAACTCGCCTCGAGGCGCTCGCCTCGGGGGGAAGCCACGATTACGATATACGCAATACGCACGACGTCTTTGCAGGTTCGATAAATGAAAAGCTATAAATATATTGCTCGGGATTCATCAGGGCAGCGAAAGGAAGGCCTCAAAGAGGCAGTTTCCTCAAATGATGTGCTTGGCTGGCTTCGTGAACAGGGGTTTACCCCTATTTCTGTCGATGAGATAACTGCGGGCACCAAAGGAAGCCGATTAGCAGCCCACCGAAAGCGAATCAGGTCAGCGGACTCGGCGGCGCTTTGTTGGCAGTTGACCACAATGGTAGAGGGAGGAATTGCTATTACCACAGCTTTGGAGACCATTAGCGAAGACATAGAAAATTTGCAGCTTCGAAAGGTATTAAAACAGATTTTGGAAAAAATGCGTAGGGGTGAGACTTTTTCGAGCAGCGTTTCGGGATTTCCAAAGGTTTTCGGCCGGCTGGCTTGTGCGATGATATTAGCCGGAGAGACCGGCGGCAGCCTCCCAGAGGTGCTGCACAGACTGGCGGAGCATTTTGACAATCGCGATAAATTGGCAAAAAAAGTCAAAGGTGCGATGGCCTATCCCATTTTTGTGCTCGGATTTATAGTACTGATAGTCGTATTCATAATGGCTTTTATTATTCCACGATTCCGTGTCATATTTAACCAAATCGGCGGCAATCTGCCCGCTTTTACCCGTGGCTTTATGGGTTTTTACGACATTTTACATCACAACCTCCTCTACATTATCGCCTCTGTTCTTTTCCTGACAGCTTTCGCAGTTGTTGCCTATAAGACCCCAAAGGGCCATTATTTATTCAGCAGAATCGTCCTCGCCATTCCTTTATTTGGCAAGGTAATCAAGCAGGCGTTTATTGCGACGTTCTGCAGAACGATGTCAACTTTAGTTGCTGCGGGCGTTTCAGTGCTTGACGTGTTCGATATTCTTTCCGGAATGACCGATAACGATATTATAAAATCGGCCATAACACAAACCAGAGAACGTATTGTTGGAGGCTCAAACATCTCCCTGAGTATGGCCTCAGTCGGCTTTTTCCCTAATATGGTCATCAAAATGATACGGGTCGGCGAAGAAAGCGGCTCATTAGCTACAGTGCTTGAGAGAACCAGCGCCCATTACGAACGAAAAGTTGATTCTACAATAACCGTCATGACAAATATGCTTGAGCCGCTAATGATTGTAACAATTGGCGCAATTGTGCTGGTGGTAGTTCTTGCGCTGTATCTACCGATTTTCACAATGTCGGATATAGCAAGATAGCCCAATCGTGTAGTTGCAGCGGACCTTGGCAGTGATAGAGCAAAGGCGGTGAAAAAATCGAAAAACTAAGTATAGTCGCTGATGAATTTGACCGATAGGTGGG
>CAYYFT010000291.1:0-1827 GCA_964471015.1 uncultured Pirellulales bacterium
CAGAATTTTCCACTGAATTTGGCGCGATTTGTTGAACTGTGGCCAATAATGTTGTATCGTGAATAGCTTATCGTTGAAATGGCATTTTGAATTGCAGGGGCTTAAATGGAACTGATAAAGAAAATCAAGCAGGCTGAAGCACAGGCACAAGAGATTATCGAACAGGCCAAAGCCGAGGCGGCCGGACAAAGCGAAGAGGGACGGAAGAATCGGCTCCGGCTCTTAGCCGAAGCTGAGCAGCAAAGGGAAAAAGCTATCGAAGCTGCTGTCGCCGCAGCGCAGTCGCAAGGCCTTGCAGAAACCGAGAAACTCAAAGCGCAAGCTGAGAAGAAGCAACAGCAACTGCGGGACAAAACAGCCGGCAAAACGGGCCCGGCAGTAACAAAAGTGATGGATTACTTAAGAGGCTGACTATGTCCGTTGTGCAAATGGCAAAAGTCATTATTGTTTGTCATCGCTCCGAAGCCAGCGAGTTATTAGAGGCACTTCAGGAAGAGGGGATTTGCCATATCCTGAACGCTGAGCAGGCTACAGTCACCCGGGATTCTCCGGAGCTTGTCGCGGAAGCGGAACGACCCAAAGACATTGAACAGCTACTCGTTCGTCTAAAAGAAAGTATAAATTTCCTGAGCGTTTTCAAATCGTCCGCAAAAGGTCTGGCGGCGGTTTTGGCTCCACGTACAGTTATCGAAGAAAATACCTACAACAAGGTTGTTTCGGATAAACAAATAGTTGAGATAGTAGAGCAGGCCGAGCAAATCGAGACGACCATAGAAAAGCTCGAAAAAGAAAAGGAGCATATCACCGCGACGCTGCATTACCTCGAACCCTGGCAAAAACTCGAAAGTCCCGTTGACCAGATAGGCCCGCTCAAGAGGACAACTTCACTGGCGGTAATGACGCCCACACAGAACCTTGAGCAGCTCAACCAGGGTATTGCTGAACTGGGAGCGGCGATACAGTTGGTGGATACCACAGGCAGCAAAACAGCCTGTATCGTTGTCTCTCTTAACGAGAATCTTGCTGATGTTCAAAAGCTGCTCCGCCAAGCGGACTGCGAGCAAGTAAACTTCGAAGGGATGACCTCAACGGCGGCGGAGCTGATAAAACAAAACACGGAAAAAATAAGCCAAATAGAAAACGACCTGACCGACCGGCGAAACCAGGCTGCTTTGCTCGCTGATAATCTGCTGAACATCGAAATCCTCCACGACCATTATGAAAATTTATTAAACAGAGAGCAGACCAAAGGCACCGCCCCTGCAACCGAACACGCCGTCTTTTTGGAAGGCTGGGCGAAAAAAAGCGATTACGCCCGCCTGGAGAAAATAGTCTCGCGCTTCGGGGCATCGAGTCTGAGCAGAATCGAGCCGGCTGAGGACGAAGAGATTCCAGTCGAGATAGAGAACAAAAGCTACATTCGGCCTTTTGAGGTGATAACCCGTCTTTACGGTATGCCGCAGCATTTCGAGCTTGACCCAACGACTTTTCTGGCACCATTTTTTGCGTTATTCTTTGCGCTGTGTCTGACCGATGCCGGTTACGGCCTTGTTATTATCGCTCTGATGATTTTCTTCATAAAGAAAATGCAGGGCGACAAGAAACTGATGTGGATGCTGGGGATTTGTTCGGTTTTTACACTTGCGGCAGGGGCTCTGACCGGCGGATGGTTTGGCGATGCAGTCCAGCAGTTTATACCTGTGCTGGAGCCGGCAAGAAAAAAGATGATGTGGTTCAACCCTTTCGAGAACCCGATGATGTTTCTCAAGATGGCACTGGCTCTTGGTTACGTCCAGATTTTAACCGGGCTGGTCATTGCGTTTGTGC
>CAYYFT010000292.1:0-1826 GCA_964471015.1 uncultured Pirellulales bacterium
TCAGCTGGTCAAGCAGAAAGGAAATAGCGGTTTCGACGTTTGTCGTTATTGTGCTCGTGGTTATTATGGCGATGCTTCTTGGATTTACAGATTTAAGCTTTAAGCTCTTCTTTTCCGAGGTTCTTGGCATTTAAGTTAGTGCGCGGTCGGATTTTTAGTGGCAGGCGTTAGTATGCAATGGTATGTCTTGCGAGTTGCAGCAAATAAAGAGATGCAGGTTAAAGAAGCTCTTTTGCAGAAAGTGCAGAGGGATGATTTACGTGATATTGTCGGCAGGATAGAGGTTCCCGTTGAGCGAGTTAAGCGTATCCGCGGTGGTAAGCAAACGGTCCATCGGCGAAAACTTTATCCCGGTTATGTTTTTATGGAAATGGAGCCGACGGAGGATGGCCGGGTTCCGGAAGGCGCCTGGTTTATGATTAAGGAAACTTCCGGCGTAGGAGACTTTATCGGCACCGAAGGAATGCCTACCCCGATGCGTGATACGGACGTGGCCAAGATGCTTTTAGAGGCGGAAAAGCCGGAGGAAGCACCGAGTATCAAGGTTGAGTTTAAGAAGGGAGACATGATTAAAATTCGGGAAGGGGCTTTTGAGAATTTTGAAGGTACAGTCGATTCGATTGACCCTGACAGAGGGATTGTGAAGGTGATTGTTACGATATTCGGCCGAAGTACACCGCTGGATATAGAGTATTGGCAGATCGAGAAAGTGTAATTGATTTGGTAGTCTAATGGGCTTAGCCGTCCCTTATGGGAGAGCTAAGAATTAAGGGCAAAGAATGGCCAAAAAAGAAGTAGCAGTGAAGATTAAGTTACAGGCGCCGGGTGGACAGGCGACGCCGGCCCCGCCGATAGGACCTGCGCTGGGTCAGCACGGCGTTAATATAGGCCAGTTCGTCTCACAGTTCAACGAACAAACAAAAGGGCTTAACGGAACAATTGTTCCGGTTGTAATAACCCTCTATAAGGACAAAAGTTTTAGCTTTGAGGTCAAAAGTCCGCCGGCGGCGGTTTTGCTCAAACAGGCGGCGGAAATTGCAAAGGGAAGTGGTGTTCCGAATAAAGAAAAGGTCGGGAAAGTAACCTCCGAACAAGTGCGTAAAATTGCTGAGACTAAGTTCAAGGATTTGAATGCGTACGATTTGGCCCAGGCCGAAAGAATTATTGAAGGTACCGCCCGAAGTATGGGTATCGAGGTGGTGTCTCGTGAAAGTGATACGAAATAAGAAGTATGGCCAAAAGCAAGAGATACAAAAAGGAATTGGAGCAGCTAAGCCCGGAGCCGATGGGCTTGGCCGAGGCGGTCGAAAAAGTAAAATCGTTTAACTCGGTAAAATTTGACCAGAGTGTAGAATGTGTGCTGCATCTGGGCATCGACCCAAAGCAGGCCGACCAGTTGGTACGCGGCTCGATATCTTTGCCTCACGGGATAGGTAAGCAGAAGAAAGTTATTGCTTTCTGTGAGGACTCGGACATTGAAGCAGCAGGGGCGGCTGGTGCCATTGAGGCCGGCTGTGATGAGCTGATAAAAAAGGTTTCTGACGGCTGGCTGGATTTCGATGTAGCTGTTGCCTCGCCAAAAGTGATGGGCAAGGTGGGCAAACTTGGTCGAGTTCTTGGCCCGCAGGGGAAGATGCCTTCGCCCAAAAACGGCACGGTAACCACCGATGTTGCAACCGCAGTAGCTGAATTTGCTGCGGGAAAAGTCGAATTTAGAAGCGATGCCGGCGGAAACGTCCACGTGGTAGTCGGCAAGCAAAGCTTCGAGACTGAAAAATTAGTCGGCAATATCGAGGCTTTCCTCTCGCATATAAGGAAGATTAAAC
>CAYYFT010000293.1:0-1800 GCA_964471015.1 uncultured Pirellulales bacterium
ACTTCCGGAACGCTTCCTTTCGCTGCAACCTTGACAACCGACAAAATCTACAACGCCTTTTACGGCGATTACGAAAAATTCAAAACCTTTTATCACGGCCATACCTATACCGCAAATCCCCTCGGCTGTGCCGCTGCACTGGCAAGCCTCGAAATCTTCGAGCGGGAAAAAACACTGCAAAAAGTAAAAACCCTTATCCCCGTATTTCACAGCGCCCTGGAGAAATTCAGGCCGTTACCTTTTGTTGGTGACGTAAGATATATTGGTATGGTAGGGGCCCTCGAATTGGTTAAAAACAAAAAAACAAAACAGCCCTTCGACGTCAAAGAAAGAATCGGCCAACAAGTTTTTCAAAAAGGCCTGAAAGAAAACCTCATCCTGCGCCCCTTGGGCAACGTCATTTATCTCTTCCCCCCTCTGAGTATAGCAAAAACCCAGTTGAACGATATTCTGAAAAGAACATTCAAAGTTATCGAAAACTTGGTTTGTTAGTGCCGTAAGGCGTCCCGTGGAGGGCTACTCAACCGTAACGCTTTTTGCAAGGTTTCGAGGTTTGTCAACATCGTGCCCGCGCAGAACTGCAGCGTGATATGCCAGAAGTTGTAGCGGAATAACAGTCAGCATCGGCTGCAAAAGCTCCGGCACATCCGGAACGCTAATCAAATGGTCGGCGTGTTGCTTGATATTTTCGTCACCTTCGGTTGCGACAACGATAATTTTCCCTCCGCGTGCCCGGACCTCCGCAATGTTGCCCATAATTTTGTCATATTGCGGCCCGGCCGTCGCTATAAAAACCGCAGGCATACCGTCGACAATTAGAGCAATTGGCCCGTGCTTCATCTCCGCGGCGGGCAGGCCCTCAGCGTGAATATAGCTTATCTCCTTTAGTTTCAAAGCCCCTTCAAGCGCAACCGGATAATTAAAGCCGCGACCTAAGAAAAGCCAGTTGTTCTTCTTGATATTTGCTGAAGCAATCTTTTTTATGCTGTCGGACTGTTCCAGTATCCTGCTTATCTTTTCCGGTATTTGGGAAAGTTCCTCGATATACGCACCTGCCTCGCTGCTGCTGAGGTTCTTTCTTCTGCCCAGTTCGATCGCCAGCATCGTCAGCACCGCTACCTGTGCGGTAAACGCCTTTGTGCTGGCAACTCCTATCTCCGGCCCGACGTGCAGATATATCCCCGAATCGGTAGCTCTGGCAATCGAAGAGCCTACAACGTTAACAAGCCCGAGCACCGTTGCGCCTCGTTCTTTGGCTTCTTCTACCGCTGAGAGTGTATCGATGGTTTCACCCGATTGGCTTATTGCTATAACCACCGTCCCGTCTTCGATGATTGGGTTGCGATATCGGAATTCACTGGCGTATTCGGTCTCTGTCGGAATCCGTGCCAGTTGCTCGAACAAGAACTCACCAACCAGGCCGGCATGGAATGCAGTCCCGCAGGCGGTCAGGATAAGCCGTTTGGTGCGCGTCATTTCACGCAGATAACCAGCTATACCGCCGAGTTTAATTTTGTTATTTTTGGTATCGATTCGACCGCCCATACACGTGCTCAAGGCCTTCGGCTGCTCGAAAATCTCTTTGAGCATATGGTGCTCGAAACCGTCAAGCTCGATTTGCTCTAACGAAAATTCAATTTGCTGCAGCTCTTTTGTCACAGTGACGTTATCAATCGTTTTTGTGCGAAACCCTTTCGAGCTGATGGTGACCATTTCGTTGTCGGAAAGGTATATCGCCTGTTTTGTATGCTCCACAATTGCCGCAGCATCCGAGGCCAGAATATATTCGTTATCGCCCAC
>CAYYFT010000294.1:0-1748 GCA_964471015.1 uncultured Pirellulales bacterium
GCCGACAAAAGGAGTTGAAAATGTTGGTTCTAAGCAGACAAAAAGATGAGTCGATTATGATAGGCGACGATGTCGAGATTACAATCGTCGATGTCCGCGGAGATAAGGTTCGTCTCGGTATAGCGGCCCCCAAGGATATACCGGTTCATCGCAGGGAAGTATATGACGCGATTCAGCGCGAAAAAAGCGAGCAAAAAGAAGCTCAAAAGCAATAAGACCGGCCGCCCTCCAAGGGGCAGTTATCAAGTTTCGCACGCCGTCCTGTTTGCACTTATTTTTTTCATTGTTTGGTAATTTTGCACTTTCTTCTCACCGCACCCAATATGCGCTTCTTTGGGTTCCGCCGTAAGGTGTGCTGCGCACCGCAAGGCGGGGTCCCTTCACATTCTTTTATAGCGTGGTCCGCCGGCGCCTTCGGGGACGGTCCATCTGATATTGTCGAATGGACATTTTCTCTGGCAGGTCTTGCAGTGCAGACAGTTTGACGGATTGGCCGGCTTTACCTGACCGTGCACCGTCTCATATACCCCCGCCGGACAGAATGTAATGCAGGGACTCTGTGGCACGGGCTTCAAGCCCGTGAAAACACGGCCAAGATGGCCGTGCCACTTCGGAGCGCATTTTTCCGCACATATATTGCTGTCTAAAATTTTAAGGTGGCTGGGCTGCTCCTCGCGATGCTCGGTTGCCGCCATTGCTGTAAAGGTGTCTTTATCAAATTGCTGGCCGGTCTTTAGGGTGTATCGAGCAGTAGTCATCGCTTTATAATCTTCTTCAATCTTAAATTCAGGCAAAAGCCCCCCCAAAACAGACAACGGCATCCCCAGCAAAGGCCCGAACTGGGCAATCGCCTGGCGGAAGTTCCTCGCTGACTTCATCTCTTTGGCAACATTCGAGCGGTCGATTAACTCGGTATATCTGGCCGCTGTGGTCCGGGGCAAATCTTGTGTTTCAGCAATTGCCTTTGCCGCTACTGTTCCTGAATCAATGGCATTGTGCAGCCCCTTGATTTTAAGCATGTTCACGAAGCCGGCACTGTCACCAACTATTACGCAATTGCCTTTGCCGATACTGCCGATCTGCGGGTCTCTTGGGATAGCATAGTATCCGCCCTCGGGAATCATCTTTGCGCCAGCCTCTACCACCGTGCCGCCATCGATAAACTGCTTTACAAACCTGTGACTTTTGAAGTTTGTCAGCGCATCCTGCGGGTTAAAATCGTGATATTTCCAGTCGGCACCGACAATCATACCAACAGCAATATTATCGTCACCAGCCGGATACATTATCCCCCCGCCGAACATCCCCGGCCCAAAAACCGGTGTCCAGATGGGATAACCCATAGCGTGAACAACGCGTGATTCCCGCAAGGCGGGATCCCGTCCCGAAGTGAATTTACTATACTGCTCACTGCTTACCTTTATGAGTTCCTTAATACCTACCGAGTAGAGCTGAGGCGACTGCCTTTGCAGGCCGGCTTTTTCTACGAACTTTTCGGTCAAAAGCCCATCACAACCTTCGGCAAGCACAATGAAATCGGCGCCTATGATTTCACCTTCGACGAAGTTCGGCTGCTTATTGCCCTCTTTATCGAGCCCCTGGTCAACGAGCTTAACACCTATTGCCTTATCAGCGGATTCATCGAGAATAATGTCTTCAGCTGCAAAGCCGGTCAGCACTTCAACACCGAGCTCTTTTGCAAGCCGGCCCATCCATTTAGTCAGCTTGCTTATCGATACAATATAGTC
>CAYYFT010000295.1:0-1744 GCA_964471015.1 uncultured Pirellulales bacterium
GTTCTCGATTGGACTGCCAAATATGATTCAAACGAGCTTGTCCGGAATATGGCAATCGCCTTAGGCGGTGCAGTGCCCGAGGTTAAGGAACCAGCAGTTCAGCCGACAGAAGACAATTTAGAGCAATAAACCCCTTGACCGTATTTGCTCCCGCAACACCAAAAAAACAGAGCCCCAAGCGTAAGCGCGGGGTTTTCTTATTCGTTTACCCCTCGCCGGCATTTATCCACCATCTTGTCCGGTGTAGCTTTAGCGAAGACGGAAGCCTTGGCGAAGGTGGACGGCGACGCAAACTCGTCATTCCTGCGAAACTTGTCCCCAAGGGAGCGGGAATCCACTTCTTAATCCGAAATTCCGTGTTCGATACTTGCCCTGAGCAAAAGTAAGCTTGCCCTGTGGGCATACCTTACGGTACTGCCTACGGTTCGGTTATCCCCTGATACCCTGATACCCTGATCCTCTGATATCCTGCCTTCTGATTCCCTGATACGCTGATACCCTTTTCGTTCTCCTCGTTGCGGCCTCCGGCAGCACTAAGCAATTATCCTATCATACTGATAATAAATCCCGTATTGTCTTTACGTCTCTATCGGGCATACTGTTTGCCTGCGCGCTATTGCAAATCCGGACGGAACAATTCGGTAAGATCTTTAGCTAATCCGTTGAGTTCTGGAAATAATGTTGCCCGTGACACACCTAATGTCCTCAATTCATCCAACATCCCTTTTGACTTTGTTCCGTCGATAACGTACTTCTTGATGATATCTTTTCCAGAAATGAGGTCGCACAGACTTTCCTTTTTCTTTCCATGAACAGTAAAGCAACTCCGCTGAGCAGGTATTCTCGGATGAACGTATGTGGGAGGTATTGCTACAGGAAGATCGAGGCCGCCTTGATCATCTCTCCATGCGGCATTGAGATTCTCACTGCCGATATTCCTTATACGCTTATCTTCTGGACTATACCATGTAAGAGCGTATATGTTATATGATCTGCCTGACTTTTCCTCTGGTACGGATAGGCGATTCAATTCAAAGGGGTTAAGCATCCATACGATGGGTTCTTTTTCCAGCAAAGCAAAATAGAGTGCTATTAACGAACCTTCTGTCCAGTCCAAAAGCCGTGTCGGAAGGCCAACGTGCTGAGCCAAGAATAGCCAGAGGTCGGTTTCGTCTCGATGTGGAGTCTTCCCATACGCCATCGCTCTCATCCGAAAGTGCTGGATGAGTCGGTTCTCGTAGTAATCATCTTGGTATTTCTTTCTGAAAAGCTTAGGGACTAAAGGAGTGTCAGAACTTGGCTCACCACGAAACCACGGAAACCACGGCGACTCTCCGAGGTCCCACTTTTTATAATCTGTTGTAGTTTTTTCTATGAATATCTTAACAGAATCAATCTTGCCGCAATTACTCACGCGTTCTATTTCCTAAAGTCACTGTTTTTCATCATCATACCGTAATTCCTCTTTTTCTTGTTTTACAATTCTACCCAAACTGCGAGATTTTGTCCACAGCCACCCTGAGCTTGTCGAAGCACTGCTTGATCAACAATATTTTTTCCTAAGCGCGAAAACACCAAAGCAATTGGCGAAAGGCGGAGCCTGCCCTCGAATGTCGTAGTCGGGGGCCAATTGCGACTGCCTCGCCAGCATGCGTTTGGTGGCACCCCTTGGCCGTAGCTTAATGCGAGAGAGTTGCCGTTAAAATGACTTTCGACTTGCTTGTGCTGCCTTCTGCTCGGATAC
>CAYYFT010000296.1:0-1742 GCA_964471015.1 uncultured Pirellulales bacterium
TTGGCTTCAAGTAAAATCTCAATCTGCTGTAATAATTGTTTTTGTTCGTCCCGCATTGCCTTACCTCTGCTCGTCTATGGCGGATTAAAAAACAAGTTTACCCTACTGTGGGGTAAAATAACTCAATTTTTTCTGATAGGCAATGGTTTTTTGGCATATAAGGAGATAGCAAATAACGTACAGGAAAAGAAGACTGAACGCTGCAGACTAAGCTCTGGGTCAAAAAGTGATAAAATATCCTTGGCTATCGGGCGGTTTTAGTGTAAAATAGATAGTTGAAGTGCTTCTTTTAGGTGTTAGAAAGAATAAAGTATACTATTTTCTGATGAGGGGCATACGATGAAAGGTTTTGTTTCCGAGATATCGGCTATATTAATGGTAATGGCCTGTGTGTCTCTGGGGGCACCTGAACCGGCTATCGTGCAGGGGCCTGATGAGTGGACGGTAGATGCAACATTTGAGCATCCACAGCAAATCATACTGCAGTTGGGCGGCGATAAGCAACCAAGGCGATACTGGTACATGATAATAACGCTCACCAACAAGACAAATCGCGATGTTGATTTCTATCCCAAGAGCGAGCTGATGACAGATACATTTGAAATTGTGCCGGCAGGAAAGGGCACGTCGGCAGCGGTTTTTGAGCAAATAAAAAGGCGTCATCAGGGGATGTATCCATTCCTTGAATCTTTGGAAAAGGCCGGCAACAAGATACTTCAGGGTGAAGATAATACGAAAGATATCGCTATTATATGGCCTGATTTTGATGCGCAAGCTAAGGGTATAAAAATATTTATAGCCGGTTTGAGCAACGAAGCAATTGCTATTGACCATCCAACAGCGAAAGATGAGACGGGCAAGCCGGTCAAAATTTACCTGCGAAAGACCCTTGAATTAAGTTATAAACTTCGTGGCGATGCGGCTTTCAGGTCCGGTGCCAAGTTGATTTATGAAGGTAAAGACTGGATTATGAGGTAGGAAACACTCGCCTCGGCGGAGCCCGCCTCGGCTTGACGCCGTCGTCGAGACGGGCGAGTCGAAGCCGGGTGTGATTCAAAGACTTGCACTTTTGAACATTTTTGCGTCATTTCCTCGCATTTTTGAGCCAATTTGAGGTAAAAGAGAGCGTTTTTTTAGCAAAGCTGGTAAAACGGTTTTCACTATTGCAGTTTGTGGGTAAAATGAGCTTAAAAGTAGACAGCCGAAGTAATTCTCTTTGAGAGGAGTCTGAGGCGTGTTTATACCTTATGCGGTAGATGCTCCGTTTGACCACCGGCCTGTGGTGAGCTGGCTGGTATTGTTGGGGATAATATTGGTATTTGTTCTTCAACTGGTGATTTCCGAAAAGCAAGCAGCCGAAAAGTCCAAAAAGGTGAGCGAAAGACCAATAGAAGAAGTACTCAAAGTGCCGGCATCCGAAGAGGAAGTAACCGGCAAGCAGGTGGATAAAAAGCAGACAGTGAGGGGGCCAATGGCCCGGTTTGTTTTAGACGGCTGGGGGATAGGGTTGTTTACATACATTTGGCTGCACGGGGGCGTTGCCAAGGGCGTTGTCCGGCTGATAGGTAATTTGATTTTTTTGTTGCCTTTCGGTAATGCTGTTTGCTCAAAGCTGGGTAATAAACTTTATCTGTTGGTTTATTTGGGGTTTGGTTTATTGGCGGGGGTAATTCACCTAATATTTGATGGTGATGCGGCGATTGGGGCGTGTGGAGCGATAAGCGGTGTCGTGGGGATGTATA
>CAYYFT010000297.1:0-1738 GCA_964471015.1 uncultured Pirellulales bacterium
CGAGCACGACCAGCTCAGTGTCCACGTAAAAACTTTGTAAACCTAATTTGACCAGTGCCAGGGGCTTTCGCCACCCGGCCTCGATGAGTAATCGCTCGTGTGTAGTCTGCACTTTTACTTCGTTCAGCCAGGCAATGGACGCCAGATTTTCCGCCACCACCTGTGCTACCTCTTCATTGAGCTTGAAAGTTTTGCCGCCTGCGGCAGTGAGAATTTTTGCTTTTAGTTCACTGCTTACCCATTCCGGTGCATTCACCAGTTCCAGTGGGCCGGTTTCAGCAGGCTTTGCTGATTTTACGTATTTTTCTGCAAAGTAAAAAAATACTCCTGCTGCAACGAAAACACAGATTACCGCTGACACTTTCAAAATACCTGTTAAACTCGGCCTGTAAGTTATCTTTCGTTGTTTCTTTCTTTTTGGCGTGCCGAGCTTAAACGATATTCTTTTCGTCCTGCGTTTTGTTTTTCTCTTTCTGGCCACTCTACCTTCTTTTTTCTGTCTTTTGATTACTGACTTCTGCCCTCTGCCTTCTGTCTTCTACCTTTTCCAGAGCTGCTTCAATTATTTTTATACACAAATCGCTCATTGACAGCCCTGTTCTGGCTGCAGCCTTAGGCAAGTCGGAACGGGTCGTGAAGCCGGGAATAGCATTAAGCTCCAGTGCGTAGGCAGCACCGTCGTTGCCCAGTCTGAAATCAACTCTTGCAAAATGGCGACAGCCGAGCGCATTGAAACAGTCCAGCGCTGCAGTTTTGATTTTCGCTGCCAGGGCCGGGTTATCAATTGTGTCAAAAAGAAACTCTGTTTGCTCATCGAGATATTTTGCATGGTAGTCGTAAAAGCCGCTTTGTGTCCGAAGCTCGATAATTGGCAGTGCTTGGTCGCAGAGGATGCCAACTGTTATATCACGCCCCTGTATGAGTTCTTCGACCATGCAATCGCCGAATTCGCTGAAACAATCGGATGCGGCGGAGACAGCTTCGCGCCGGTTATTTGCAATGCGTATACCAACACTGCTTCCCTGCCTTATAGGTTTCACCACGTATTTGTCTGTAAGCTGTTCGAGTTGTTTTTCAAGTTTGGCAGGGTCGGCATTGGGATTGAATTCGATTGCTGCGGGCGTAAGTATGCCAGCTCTGGCAAAAGCCTTTTTGCTTGCCATTTTATCAAGTGCCAATCTGCACGCCCTCGGTCCGCTGCCTGTATAGCAAAGCGATTTATCCTCGAGTATTTGTTGAAGCTGGCCGTCTTCACCGAATCTGCCGTGCAGCGCAAGAAAGAATACATCAATGCCGTCATCTTCCAGTATATCCATATTGTCCGGTTGAATATCAGCGAGTACTGCATTCAAACCAGCTTCCTTTAGCGCCTGCGCTACGCAATTGCCGCTTTGGATGCTGATGTCACGCTCTTCACCAATACCGCCCATAAGAACGGCTGCTTTTACCGGGCTTTCGATTAATGGCGATTGAGAGCCTGCTGAAGGTTCAACGGTCATTGTTAATCCCAGATTTCGATTTCAAGTTCCAGTTCGATGCCGAACTGTTCTCTAACTCTTTCTTTTATAGCATCTATCAATCTTACAACGTCGCGGCTTTTGCACCCCTTCTCTGCGATTATGAAATTTCCGTGTTTCTCGCTGACGATAGCCCCACCGATTTGCAGCCCCTTTAGACCGGCTCTGTCAATCAAGGCTCCCGCGGAGACGCCTCTTGGGTTTTTGAATATACAGCCGCA
>CAYYFT010000298.1:0-1717 GCA_964471015.1 uncultured Pirellulales bacterium
CTGTTGCTGCTGGGCTACATAATCGGCTCAATTTTCGACCCTGCCGGCGGTTTTCTTGGTCTGACTATCGCACCGCGACACCACATACAACCACAACAGGTGATTAAAACCAATCACGCCGGTCTTTGGGGTATGGCTTTCGCCGCTACACTCTGGTTTATCCTGATGTTGATAAGTTTTTTGTCCGGTGACCAAATTCTCTTGAATGCCAGTAAGGCTCAACGCATAACCCACGATGTTCACCCACAGTTGTTCAATGTTGTCGAAGAGATGAAAATCGCCGCTGGTTTGCCTGCGATGCCTAAAGTCTATATCATAGCTGACCCGGCTCCTAATGCCTTTGCGACCGGTCGAAGTCCTCAAACTGCCTCGGTTGCTGTAACGGCAGGTCTTTTGGGTCGACTCAATCGTGATGAGCTGCAGGGTGTTATTGCCCACGAGATGAGCCACATCCTTCACCGAGATATTCTTTACGTTACACTTGCCGGCATAATGCTCGGCTCTATTGTGTTAATGTCACAGGTTTTTCTGCGAGGGATGTTTTATAGCTCAATGGGTTCTCGGCGAAGGTATTCGGGAGGCGGCAAAGGCGGCGGACAGGCCCAGTTGATTATGCTCGTAATTGCCATAATCGCTGCGATTCTCGCGCCCATAATGGCCTATCTGTTGTATTTCGCACTCTCAAGAAAACGTGAATATCTCGCCGACGCCGGAGCTGCCAGGCTGACCCGTTACCCTGAAGGCCTCGCCAGTGCTCTTGAAAAAATCGCCGGCGACAAATCCCCCCAGTTGACCGCCGCCAATAAAGTTACAGCGCCAATGTATATCGTCAATCCCTTCAAGAAAGCCGCTGGGTTAAAATTGTCCGACCTGACCAGCACGCACCCGCCGATTTCCGAGAGGGTAAAAATCCTGCGTAATATGAGCGGCGGCGCATCTTTTAAGGATTATTCGGATTCTTACAGTAAGATAACGCACCACAGAACGATTATTCCCCCTGCCGCACTTACCAAGGAAGACATTGCGTTGCGCGAAGCCGGCGAGGAAGCCAAAAAGGAGCTGCGCCGCGAAACCCAGATGCGCCAGGTCGGCGACATTATGCGAAAGGTCAACGCCTTCATATTCCTAACCTGCGTCTGCGGCCTGAAATTAAAAATTCCCCCAAACTACAAAGCCAAAAAGGTCCAATGCCCGAGATGTAAAAGGACACTCGACTTGCCTGCAAAATAACTGCTGATACCCCAATCCGAAAGCCCCAAACTTTATGTTTGGGGTTATTTTTTTCTATCCGCGGCAATCTCAAAATCGGTTAGCCCCTGCATCGCCAGAATGTTTTCGGTATGCTAACTTGGCAAGCTGAGTTCGAGAGAGTTAACTTTTATGTCCGTCGATTTAGCCACCAGCCTTTTCGTTACATCCGGTTGGCTGATATGCTTCAGAATGCCCTGCAAGCAAATCCTTTTCTTCGGCAGTTCTGTTGGTCTCGCTATCATTCAAGTGGACGTGAACATGTGTTGCGCCTTTGGACTTTAGACATCGGCTTTGGTGATGATTGTCGATATTGGTTCGCTCACTAAGGTCTCCTTGGCCGATGTACAGCGGTATCCACATATTGTTCACAACCTTCGTATAAATGTAATTGCCATTTTGTCTTGGGTTGAAACTAAGCTGCCTTCGATAAATTTTGAACAGTTTGCAGATGCAGCCGTAAAGGATG
>CAYYFT010000299.1:0-1715 GCA_964471015.1 uncultured Pirellulales bacterium
GTGTGCTTGACGGAATGCCGATACGCAGTGACGGTATCGAAGGTCTGAGAGTTGTTCGGGTATTAGAGGCGGGGCAGAAGTCATTAAAGAGTAACGGCGAGCCCGTTAATCCGGAGGATTTTTAATGAGCAAGAAAAAGGATTATTTCGTTCATGAGTCGGCGTATGTCGATGAGCCGTGTGAAATCGGCAAGGGGACAAAGATTTGGCACTTTTCGCACATAATGAAAGACGTCAAGATTGGTGAAAGATGTATATTCGGCCAGAACGTCAATGTCGCCAGTGGTGTTGTTATCGGCAGTAATGTGAAGGTTCAGAATAACGTTTCGATTTATACAGGCACAATTATTGAAGATGATGTTTTTCTTGGGCCGTCGTGTGTTCTGACAAATGTTACGAATCCCCGCTCGCAGGTTGTTCGGCACAGCCTTTATGAAAAGACGATATTTCGGCGGGGAACAACTGTTGGAGCGAACGCAACAGTTGTTTGTGGAATCGAGCTGGGCCGTTATTGTTTTATCGCTGCCGGCGCTGTTGTGGCAAAAGATGTGCCGGATTACGCGCTGATGGTCGGAGTTCCTGCCCGACGGGCTGGGTGGATGAGTCGGCACGGGATTCGTTTGCCGAAGCCGGATTCGGACAGCATTATGGTCTGTCCGGAAAGCGGCTATCGTTATAAAGAAGTTGAGCCGGACGTGGTCAGGTGTCTGGATTTGGAGGAGGAGTCGCCTCTGCCGCCGGAAAAAGCTATTGGAAAAATACCGTATGATGATTTTAAGAATTCTAATTAACAGGAGATTATGCGATGGATGTACCACTTTTGGATTTGAAGGCGCAGTATGCGACAATCAAAGACGAAGTTCTGGCGGTTGTTTCGGAGGTCCTCGAAACTCAAAGATGCATAGGCGGGCCAAAAGTCAGTGGGCTGGAAGAGAAAATAGCCGCCGTAAGTGATTGTAAATTTGCAGTAGGAGTCTCCAGCGGCACCGATGCTATCTTGAACAGCTTGATGAGCCTGGAAATTGGCAGAGGTGATGAGGTTATTACCACACCGTTTACATTTTTCTCGACTGTCGGCTGCATCGTTCGCACCGGCGCAAAGCCGGTATTCGTAGATATCGACCCGCGGACTTTCAATATCAATGCCGAGCTTGTCGCCTCGGCGGTTACGGAGAAGACCAAAGCGATTATGCCGGTTCATTTGTTCGGGCAGATAGCTGATATGGACCCCATTATGGAAATTGCCAAGAAACATAATCTTGCGGTGATTGAAGATGCCGCCCAGTCGATTACGAGCACCTATAAAGGTAAAAAGGCTGGCAGTATCGGGACGGTTGGCTGTTTTAGTTTCTTTCCGAGCAAAAACCTCGGCGGCATCGGCGATGGTGGTATGATTGTTACAAATGACGAACAGCTTTATAACCGTTTGTTTGTTATGCGCAATCACGGCAGCAAGCCGAAATATTATCATAAATATGTCGGTGGTAATTTCCGTCTCGACCCGATACAGGCGGCGGCTCTTTTAGTAAAGCTGCCACATTTGAACGACTGGTCGCAGGCCCGGCGGCGCAACGCAGCGTATTATGATGAGAAATTTAAAGGAACAGTTGTAAAACCCCCCTATATCAATCCTGATTGTGTAACAATTTATAATCAGTACTGCATTCGCGTACCGAAGCGCGATGAGCTGTTGGCGCATCTGAGAGAAAAAACAAT
>CAYYFT010000300.1:0-1700 GCA_964471015.1 uncultured Pirellulales bacterium
TTTTCTTTGCCGACGATTACATAAATCGGCTCGTGTTTCTTCATCGGAAATCAGAAGTCAGATTTTTCTGTCCTTTGTCTGGCGCTATTTCGATTTGCGCCTCTTTTTGCTATTCTCTTTTTTAGCTTTAGATTCAGATTTGCGATTAGTATCGGATTTTGTCTTTGAATTGCTAACAGCTTCGGAAGCTATTTTTTCAGCGGCAACAAGTTTGTCGCCGGCCTTAAGCTTGATTAAACGAACACCCTGGGTGTTTCTGCCAATCGAACGGATTTGCTCCAGGCCGGTGCGAATTATCATTCCATTAGCTGTTATCATCATTAACTCATCCTCATCCTGAATGGCTTCGAGAGTTACTACTTTTCCGTTCCGGGCGGTTGTTTTTATATTTATCAGCCCTATTCCGCCTCGGTTTTGGGAGCGGTAATCGTCAAGGCTGGTTCGTTTACCATAGCCTTTTTCACAGACCGTAAGCAGCGATGCCCCTTCCTCGGCTATTATCATCCCGACAACATTATCCTTACCACGAAGCTTTATGCCCTTGACGCCTCGCGAAACCCGGCCCATCGAACGCACTTGCTCTTCACCAAAGCGTATTGCCATACCATCACGTGTGCCAAGGACAATATGGTCTTTGCCTGTCGTCAACGCAACGCCAATCACATCGTCATTTGGGTCAAGTTTGATTGCAATAACACCCGTTGCCCTTGGGTTGCTGTAGGCTGAGAGTCTCGTCTTTTTTACGAGACCGTTCTTGGTAGCCATAACAAGCTGACGCTCTTCTTCCTCTTGGGCACTTTCGTTATCAAATTTCCGCACATTGATTATCGATGCTACAGTTTGGTTACCCAGCTTCAAAAGGTTGACAATATTTCTGCCTTTGCTCTGTCTCGACATACTTGGAACATCGTAGACCTTTAGCCAGTAGCATTTGCCGCGATTGGTGAAGATAAGCAAATAATCGTGAGTGGAAGCGGTGAAAAGATGCTCAAGAAAGTCGCCCTCTTTGGTGTCCGAGCCAATAATGCCTTTCCCGCCTCGTCCCTGTTTGCGATATGTATCGACCGGCATCCGCTTTACGTAGCCGGAGTGGCTTATCGTTACAATAACATCCTCTTCCGCAATCAAATCTTCGATATCAAACTGCTCAACCTTAGCGGTAATTGTTGTCCGCCTCTTGTCGCCGTATTTCTCCTTTATTTCGTGGATGTCTTCACGGATAATATCCAGCAGAACTTCGTCATTGGCCAATATCGCTTCATAGCCCTCTATCTGCTCGGTAAGGTTCGCATATTCTTTAGCAAGCTTCTTCATCTCCAGGCCCGTTAATCTTTGAAGCTGCATTGTTAAAATCGCATCAGCTTGCGGGCCCGTAAGGAATTGGTCGGATTTACTTTTTTCCTTAACAAAAGCTTCAGGCAGGATTTCTCTAAGCGTAGCCGAGACGGCCAGTTTCAGCGGCTTCTTCATAAGGTTCAGCTTCGCCGTTGGTGTGTCAGGTGACTTTTTTATCAGCTCGATGATTTCGTCGATGTCGCTAACCGCCAGGATAAGCCCTTCGAGAATATGAGCCCTGTTTCTGCACCTTTTTAGCAGGTATCTGCTTCGTCTGCGGATGACAGTCCTGCGATGCTCAACAAAACATTCAAGCACCTGCTTGATATTAAGAGTTTCAGGTCTGTTCTTAACCAGTGCTATAT
>CAYYFT010000301.1:0-1696 GCA_964471015.1 uncultured Pirellulales bacterium
TCGGCGACAATACGTCTGCCCGGCCGACCCACTATATCACCAATACAAAGAACATTCAGCTTCATAATTCGTTGCTCGTGGTTCGATTCACTAATTGTTCCTACATCTGCTATTTTGCATACTCGATGCAGCGGACCTCTCGCAGCAGCGTTACCTGGATTTCGCCGGGATAAGCCATTTCACTTTCAATCTTGTTGGCAATATCACGTGCGACTTTCATTGCTGATTCATCGTCAACTTTTTCCGCACTGACAATGACGCGTATTTCGCGTCCGGCCTGAATTGCGTATGCGTTTTCAACGCCTTTGAAGCCGCTGGCGATCTCTTCCAGTTTCTCTAATCGTTTGATATATCTTTCGAGTGTTTCTCTTCTGGTGCCAGGCCGCGAGGCGCTAATCGCATCGGCAGCGGAAACCAGAGGAGTGTAAGGGTTATCTGCTGGGATATCACCGTGATGTCCTGCAACGGCATTCAGCACAACAGGCGATTCGTTGAAACGCTTGAGATAATTTGCACCTATATCGGCGTGACTGCCTTCAACTTCGTGGTCAATGGCCTTGCCGATATCATGAAGCAATCCCGCACGCCTTGCTATTGAGCCGTCCAGCCCAAGCTCATCAGCCATAATCTGAGACAGAAACGCCACTTCAATACTGTGGCGAAGCACATTTTGGCCATAACTTGTTCTGAAGCTCAAAGCACCTATCAAACTGAGTACTTTATTGCTCAAGCCTCTGACATTGGCCTCGACTGCGGCGTCTTTGCCGAGCTGCAAAACCTTATGGTTAACATCCTTTTTGGTTTGGGTGACAAGTTCCTCGATGCGAGACGGATGTATTCGTCCGTCTTGTATCAGCCGTTCCATCGCAAGACGAGCAACTTCACGTCTGACGGGATTGAAGCCGCTTACAACAATCATTCCGGGAGTGTCATCGACAATCACATCTACACCCGTGGCTTTTTCAAACGCACGAATATTGCGGCCTTCTCTGCCGATAATTCGGCCTTTCATATCGTCATTTGGAATTTCAACCGTTGATACGGATACTTCGCAGGTCTGCTCAGCAGCGTAACGCTGAATGGCAGTACTGATTATTTCCCGGCTCTTTTCATCGGCGGCTTCGGTGCTTTCTTCGACCTTGCGGGCAATCAAAGCTGACATCTCGTGCTCGCACTCGTCTTCGAGCCGTTTCAGCAGCAGCTTCTTGGCCTCTTCGATATCCATTGCAGTGATTTTAAGAAGTTGATTCTTCTGCTGCGTCATCAAAACGGAGAGCTGCTTTTCCTTGCTGTTGATATTGTGCAATCTTCTATCAGCCTCTTTTGCCTGCTGTTTTAACGCCGCCTCCCGCTGCTGGAGAAGTTCAGCCTGCCGGTCAAGGGTATCCTCGTGTTTGCTTAATCTCATTTCCGTCTCGTGCAACTCGGCACGAATTTGGCTGGTCTCAGCTGTAAATTGTTCCTTTTTCTTGATGTTTTCTGCAGCGGCATCAATCTGTGCAGATTTAATTATGTTCTCAGCTTCCCTTTTGGCACCGTCGATTTGTCGTTGTAAGTTCTGTTCGAAGGTTTTGGCCTTTGCTCTGGTAATCATCTGGAAGACCATAGCAGCTAAGGCGAAACCCAGAAGAAAAGTGGCAATTGGGACAAGGACAGCTGGGAGGCCAATTTGCATCATTATGGCATCCATAATCCC
>CAYYFT010000302.1:0-1677 GCA_964471015.1 uncultured Pirellulales bacterium
AAGTATAAATCCTGCCTGAATTTCTTCTCTTCTATAAGTTGTGTCAAATCATGGTTTGTTGCGCTGATGACACGGACGTCCACCACAATTTGTTTATTCGAACCCACCGGTGTAATGATGCCGTCTTCAAGAAAACGCAACAGTTTCGCCTGCATAGCAAGAGGCATATCACCGATTTCATCCAGAAACAGCGTCCCTTTGTCAGCTATCTCGAATAATCCTTTCCTGTCATTAGCTGCGCCGGTAAACGCACCTTTGATATGTCCGAATAATTCGCTCTCGAGTAAAGTTACACTAAGGCCGGCACAATTTACCGGCTTAAATGGCTTGTCCCGCCGAGGTGAATTGTTGTGAATTGCTCTTGCTAACAGCTCCTTGCCTGTTCCGGACTGACCTTCGATTAAGACCGATATATTCGTCGGTGCCACGCGCCGCAACACCTCAAATATACCCGCAATTGTCGGATTTTTACCCCGCACACCCTCAAATTTAAACTCCTCTTTGTCTGCTTTGCCGCTTTTTGTTCCACGCTGGTACATATCATTATTTTTTGCCGCTGGCTTCTGTTTTTTGCGCCTTATTCAGTTCAGCAAGGGCGGCTTTGCGGGAAAGTTTGAATCTGCCCTGGTCATCAATCGCTAATAATTTCACCGGTATCAAATCGCCCGCTTTGCACACCTCTTCGACGCTCTTGACGAAACCATTGCTTAATTCGCTAATATGACACAGCCCCTCCACACCCGGAGTGATTTCAACAAATACCCCAAAATCCTTCACAGACACCACTTTTGATTGCTCGTATATCCGCCCCACTTCCGGCGGCTGTGTCATCGCTTCAATAATATCTTTGGCCTTCAGGTGGCCATCACCGCCAAGGCAACTTATGTAAATAGTCCCGTCCTCTTCGATTTCAATCTTTGTGTCGGTCTGTTCCTGAATACTTTTAATCATCTTGCCACCAGGTCCAATCACTTTGCCAATAAACTCAGGGTCAATTTCGATACTTAACAGTTTCGGTGCATATCTGCTTAATTCACCTCTGGGTTTACTAAGGACCCTGGACATAGCTTTTAAAATCTCTAAACGGGCTGCCTTTGCCCGTTCCATCGCCTCGACCATAATATTATGAACCAGCCCTTTGGCTTTAACATCGAGTTGTATTGCCGTAATGCCGTCAGCAGTACCAGCAACCTTGAAATCCATATCGCCGAAATGGTCTTCCTCGCCAAGGATGTCGGTCAGCAATTCATACCTGCTGTTTGCGTCACTAACCATCCCGATTGATATGCCGGCAACCGGTTTGCTGATTGGAACCCCGGCATCCATCAAAGCCAGTGTCCCCCCACAAACCGAAGCCATCGAGCTGGAACCGTTCGACTCCGTAATATCAGATACCACCCTGACGGTATATGCAAACTCCTCTTCTGGCGGCCTTACGGGCTTCAGCGCCCGTTCTGCAAGCGCACCATGACCAATTTCTCTTCGGCCGGGGCCGCGAATCGGCCGTACCTCCCCAACGGAAAATGGTGGGAAGTTGTAGTGGAGCGTAAAATTTTGAGTGTACTCATCCAATAAACCATCTATAATCTGAGCATCCCGGATAGTGCCAAGGGTTACGCTAACCACCGCCTGCGTCTCGCCGCGGGTAAATAATGCTGAGCCGTGTGTCCGCGGCAA
>CAYYFT010000303.1:0-1675 GCA_964471015.1 uncultured Pirellulales bacterium
AACGATGAGCTTCGCCGTACAATACCCCAGACCTGATATCCTTTTTGCAACAGCAATTCCGCAAGATATGAGCCGTCTTGCCCTGTAATACCGGTAATCAATGCTTTCTTCATAATATCTCGCCTCTCTAACAATCCCTTGTTATTTAACCTGTTTAAAACTTTCTATAATCACCCGTAGCGCCTTGTCTAAACTTGTTTTGGGCTCCCAGTCGGTCATCTTTTTTATTCGCTCAAGATTCGGCACACGCCGCATCATATCCTCGATAGGCCTGCCGTAGGCTTTTTCGTATGACACAAATTCCTTTTTACTTTTGCTGCCTGTCATTTCGATAATTTTATCAGCAAGAGCTTCAATAGCAATTTCTTCACTTGAGCCGATGTTATACACATCCCCTGCTGCCTCCTCACTGCTCATCAAACCTATGACTGCATCGATAAGGTCCTCCACGAAACAGAAGCATCGCCTTTGTTGGCCTGTGCCATATATCAATACCGGCTCGTCCTTTAATGCCCTTTGAACAAAGCGAGGCACCACCATTCCATACTGACCTGTTTGTCTGGGCCCGATTGTGTTAAAGAACCTGCCGATTACCACGCCCAATCCATATTGTTGATAAAAAGCCAAACCCAAAAATTCATCTATCGCCTTACTGCAGGCGTATGACCACCGCGACATTCGTGTGCTGCCCAGCACAATATCGTCATCTTCGCGGAAAGGTACCATTTCGTTTTTTCCGTAAACTTCGCTGCTCGAAGCAATCAGGACTTTCTTGCCGAATTTATTGGCCGTCTCCAGCACCGCCTCAGTGCCGCCAATATTGGTTTCTATCGTATGGACTGGCCTGTCAGCTATCAATTTGACACCAACAGCCGCAGCTAAATGAAAGACCACATCACATTGCTCTGTTAGAGCTTCCATCAATTCAGCGTTGCAGATGTCACCTTCAACAAAATCAAAACCGGAATGCTTTCTGAAGCCTTCGATATTTTTTAAACTGCCGGTACTAAGATTATCAATAACTGCTACCTTATGCCCATCTTCCAGTAGCCGCTCTGCCAGATGCGAACCTATAAACCCTGCCCCTCCTGTAATAAGCCCTTTCATATAGGCCTCAATAGTAAATAATCAATCTCTCTACAGACTCCGTCCTCGTCGGTTGCGCTGGAAAAATAAGCACATCCTAAGTATTGTATCAAACTTTTCTGGGACAGTTTCTTATCGGAAGTCAGAGCACACAAATTTGAGTGCCGGCCTTCTTATAACATAAGTATCGGCAAATAAAGGAGATAGCTTTAGTCAAGATGGGCCTCCAACCAACTCATACCATCGATTTTGCGTAAAAAACTATACGTTTCCAGAACCCGATAAGTTCTCAGCACAAAGTTTATTCTCAAAATCAAAAATCGCCTTTTTATCGGCCCTTCTTTAAAATTCTCTTCTCGATACACCTATCTCTCGTAAATTCGAAAGAGAATATTGAGATGATATGACTTCTGCGGTAAATTCTTCTTTTAATTTCACTTTTTGTTCTACTGCCCGTAGTACGCGCAGCAGGTCTTGTCGGTTTCCCATACTGTAACACAATGCAGCACCGCTTCGCCAAATTTACCCATCAGCTTCTCCCACGCAAAAGCTGCGATATTCTCCACGGTTGGAATCGCTTTGGTAAAAT
>CAYYFT010000304.1:0-1669 GCA_964471015.1 uncultured Pirellulales bacterium
CTGTCAGCACCACCCACGCCCGCCAGTCTTTTTTGTTAATTCGCACCGGCTCGATTGATTTTACGTCCTCCAGCCAGACCAAAAAGCCAAACCTGCAGTCGCTTTTGCTGCGCCAGTATTCATCACTGCCGACGATATACCGGTTATATTGCTGCTTCATTTCGATTATTCGCCTTGGTGTGAGGTTTTCGAAATTCTTGACCGCTTTAACCATTGCTGTTGCACAGACCGGCCCACTGCTTTCTTTCAAGAATAACTTGTCACAGGGCAGAACCCGTCCGAAGGCATATCGTTTTGCTCTGGTAAAACGTGATTCGATTTTCTTTCGACCGGCTAAAATCGCATCTAAATACGGCTTTTTCAGGATTACCAGATGATTAGCCATAAAAATCAGCAATTTATCTTAAAAACTGAGTCGGTAAATAGCAACTACTTTGACGAATGGTTTAATAATTCCTATAATCAAACCGGTTTTTTGAGGACAAAAGGATGGAACCAATTCTAATCACTGTAATTATCGTCCTGATTATATCCGTCTTGGGCCTTTTAGTCTGGCTAATCATCGCCAACTTTGCCGGCAGAAAAGAAATCGCCGGCCAGGCCACCGGTATTGGCCTTCTGCAACAGCAGCTTGAAGCACTAAAGCAAGCTCAGGATAAAACCTCGGAAAATTTACAAAAATCACTGCAGGCCGGCCAAACCAATCTCACCCAGAGCTTGCAATCCAGCCAGCAGGTCTTAAGCCGGCTAAACACTCAAATTGGAGAATTGCAGGGAACCAACAAGCAAATGCTCCAGGTTGGCACCGAAGTCAGGCGGCTTCAGGATATTTTAAGCAGCCCCAAGCTCCGAGGCCAGATGGGTGAATGGTCGCTCGAAAATCTTCTTGCTCAAATCCTGCCTAAGGATAGTTACAGGCTCCAATACACCTTCAAAGACGGAAAAATGGTAGATGCACTAATACAACTGGCCGATTTTTCCGTGTCCATCGATGCGAAGTTCCCGCTACCGGGCTTTGAAAAGGTAGCAACAGCAGAAACCGACGAGGAAAAAACAAAACTCCGCAGACAATTCCTCAAAGACGTAACTGCTCACATCGACAAAATTGCTGATAATTATATCAGGCCTGCCGAGGGCACGCTTGATTTTGCCATAATGTATATACCCGCCGAGAACATCTATTATGAAACGATTGTCAAATACGCGGGTGAAACGCAGGATATTTTACAATGCTCGCTTGATAAAAAGGTAATACCGGTATCTCCGAATTTGTTGTATGCATATCTGATGACGGTTGTAATGGGTCTGCACGGCCTGCAGATTGAAAAGCAGGCAGCGGAAATCCGCCAGAATTTGAACCGACTAAACGCTTCTTTCGTAGATTTTCTCTCAAACTGGGACACACTCGGCACACATCTTCGCAATGCTTACAGTAAATACGACGAAGGCCAGAAAAAACTCGACCGCTTCGGCCTGCAACTTAACCAAATACAAGAAGATAATGAAAATGCTAAATAGAGTTTAATATTTAGTCTGCAGTTTTACCGCAGGTTCTGATACGGAATGAACAAAACATGATTTACGAAGATTTGAAGGGCAAAAAGGTTTTAGTTGCCGGCTCCAGCAGCGGTATCGGCCAGGCAACGGCTATTATGTTCAGTAAGCAGGG
>CAYYFT010000305.1:0-1652 GCA_964471015.1 uncultured Pirellulales bacterium
GAGATATTGAAGTTGGTGAAGGCCTTTAGGTTCTGTTTGGCGTGCAGGAATTTTAATATGTCCGGATGTTCGACGCTCATCATCCCCATATTTGCGCCCCGGCGAAAAGCGCCTTGTTGAATTGCATCGGTGGTCTCGGAAAAAACCCGCCAAAAACTTATCGGCCCTGAGGTTGTGCCGCCGCTGGATGCGACACGGTCGCCTGTGGGTCTTAATTTATCGAGGGAAAATCCGGTGCCGCCGCCTGCCTTTTGAATCAGAGCGGTCTGCTTAATCGTCTCGAATATCCCTTCTATGCTGTCTTCAATCGGCAGGACAAAGCAGGCGCTGAGCATTCCTCGCTGCCCTGCATTCATCAGGGCAGGGGAGTTGGGCAGAAACACAAGCTGCGCCATCAGGTCATAATATTTTCTGTGCCAGGCTTTGATTTCACTACTGGTGGCTCCATATCTGGCTTCAGCCTTGGCTACCAGCAACGCTACCCTGCTGAAAAGCTGAGCCGGTGTCTCGATGCACTTGCCTTGGTGGTCTTTGATTAGATATCGGCTTTGTAATACAGTTAAGGCATTTTCGCTGAGCACAGGAGTTCTGCCCGGCGGTGGAAAACTCTCGTATTTCGTATCTCGCATCTCGTATTCGGCTTATTGTCGGGAAGTTAAAATCTTTTGAGCCATCTGAACCTGAAAACCTGACGAATCTTTTCGGTAAACCGGACTCCCAGATGCTGCGTGCTGGTTTTAAACTCCATTCGCCTAAAATCACTTGCGGTGGGCTTGGCTGGTGATTTGCCGAATATCGACAGTAGTCCACCAGCAAGCGAACCAAGAAGCGAATTTGTTTTAGAGCGAACAGACATCTTCTAAGTCGTGAGTATTTAATGCGATGTACAGGCTTTTAACTACGTAAATAAAAACGCCCTTTGGCCACGGAAGTTTTTCAAAATTTGTTAGGTGTTAAAACTTGTACACAACGTGATATTCTAATGTAGAACTATTGATAGAAACAAATGTTTTTGAACAGGAAAATTTTTGAGAAACCCCTTGACAAAGTTAGGCAAGGCTAACTATATTAGGAATAAAGTGCAAAATATAAGAAAAAATGCTGTGGTTATAGCGAAAAGTAACAATTTAAGTGCCTCCTTAGAGGATTATCTCGAGGCGATATTTAATCTTGCCGGCGAGTCAGATGTGGCACGCAGCAAGGATATTGCCAGGTTGCTCAATGTCTCTAAGTCCTCTGTTACCGGTGCCTTACGAGCTCTGAAAGAAAAGGGGCTGGCTAACTATAAGCCATACGATTTTGTTACGCTCACCGATGCCGGCCAGGTGGCTGCAGCCGAAGTTGTCAAAAAGCATAATATTCTTAAGTCCTTTTTCGTCAATGTGTTAGGTGTTGAAATAGATATTGCCCAGCAGGCCGCGTGCAAAGCTGAGCATGTTCTCGGACCGAGAGTTATTACAAAACTTCTGTGTTTTATCGAATTTGTTACTAAAAAGAGTGAAAAAGGTTACGATTTGGCTGATAAATTCAAAAAATTCTGTAAAAACAGATTGCAAAATAGCGATTTTTCAAACAAGGAGACAAGTAAAGTGGATGACATAGTTGGGCTTAACGAGGTTAAACCGGGCCAAAAAGGCAGGATTGTTAAGATA
>CAYYFT010000306.1:0-1649 GCA_964471015.1 uncultured Pirellulales bacterium
TAAGCCCTAATGATTCTGCCAGGTCGGGGTCGAGGTCACGGATAATAACACCCAACGCTCCATATACAACTTTTCCGCCTTCAATCATCTGGTTATAAATGAATTTAGCTATATTGATGGGGATGGCGAATCCGATGCCGATGTTTCCGCCTGCTCCGATGATGGCGGTGTTAATTCCAACCACCTTTCCATCAAGATTGATTAGAGGTCCTCCGGAATTGCCCGGGTTTATGGCAGCGTCGGTCTGGATGAAGTCTTCATACTCAGCAAGGCGGAAGCCGCTTCGGCCTTTTGCACTTACGATGCCGGCGGTGACGGTGTGGCTTAATCCGAAAGGATTTCCGATAGCGATAACCCATTCGCCGACTTCGAGTTTGTCAGAGTCGGCCAATTCAAGGATGGGCAGGTTGTTGGCGTCGATTTTTATGACAGCAACCTCGGTGTCGGAGTCTGAGCCGATGACTTTTGCTTCAAGCTCTCGGCCGTCTGCAAGCTTGACCTCGACATCTTCGGCTTCTCCGACAAGATGATTGGCTGTGAGGATATAGCCATCGGATGAGACAATAAAGCCAGAGCCCTGGACGGGGCGTCGATATTTTCGCTTGGGAGAGCGTCGGCGAGGGAAAGGCTGACCGAAGAAACGTTCGAAGAAGTCGTCATCAAAAGGGTCGCCAAACGGCCAGTTGGGCATTGTTGAGTATTGCTGTGTGACGGTTTGCTTGGCCTTGATTCCCACTACAGCGGGCGAAGCCTTTTCGGCGATTGTGGCAAAGGCCTTACCCATCTGGCGCAGGGTATCGATACTGTTTGTATCCTGTGCAGGGGCCGACATCGGGATGATGAAAAGTAAAAGTATTAAAGAATATGAAATTAAATGACGGGACGACGGGAATTTGTTTTGTTTAAAACTAACGGTCTGCATTGCGGCCTCCTAATTCTTCGTAGTATTTAATACTTCCACCAAAAGCCAATAATCGGACGACGATAAAAAGTAGTTTAAATAAATCCTATACGATTCTATTGCCGACAAGTTCACGCCATTATCTTTTTTCGTCTAAATACGGCGGGATACTTAATAAGCTTCAGTTTTAACGTCAGCCGATTTCCTCGTTTAGCCAGCCGAGAAGCTCTTTCAGGTCGTCGAGGGTAATATCGCCCATATGGGCGATTCTAAAAGTCTGTTCCTTGAGTTTTCCGTAGCCGTTTCCGAAAATGGTGTTATGCTTCTCCTGGATAGCGTTAATCGTTTTAGCTACGTTGATACCACTGGTGTTTTTGACCGTCGTGAGGGTATTGGAGGCGTATTTTTCCTCGCAGAAGAGGCCAAATCTTTCCTTTGCCCAGCTTCTGACAAATTCGCCCATTTTTTTGTGCCTTTCCCATACATTTTCCATGCCCTCGGCAAGCAGTTTTTCACACTGGTAGTTCAAGGCCATAATATGGGGGATATTTGGTGTAGTAGGCGTCTGATTTTTTTCTGCCCTCTCTGCAAACTGCTGAAAATCGAAGTAATAACCTCGATGAGGGACTTTTTTGCTTTTTTCCAGCGCTCGATTACTGACTACAGCTACAGCCAGTCCTGGCGGGATTGCAAATGCTTTCTGAACCGATGCGAATGCTACGTCCCAGCCAAGCTCATCGAAATGTAA
>CAYYFT010000307.1:0-1646 GCA_964471015.1 uncultured Pirellulales bacterium
ATCTATCATAACTTATACCCTAATAGGTGTCTCACCCTTTCACGGGGCCAGTATAACCCTTTCCACTCTCATTGCCTCTACCCCTACCCCACACGCCTGACTTCTTCTACTCACGACCCGAACTCGTACCCCACCACCCTAACCTTAATACCTCTCCTCTCTCTCTTCCGCAACGTCCGATAATGTTTTTATTTCCCTATTTTAACACCATCGTAAAAGCCCGCAGACCTCAAAATCTCTGTTAATTTAGGCAAAAAACCGCCTCCGGCGTCCCGAGCGTAGTCGAGGGATCTCATACTTCTACGAACAATGAACAACGAACTAAAAACTGCAAAATCTTTGCTTATTTTTGAAGATTTTGTATCAGTTTTTGAACGTTTTCGAATATTTTCAAACGTTTTCAGTTCGTTTTCGAACGTTTCTTACAAAAACTTGCGCATTTGATTGATTTTTTCGGCCTCCCCAACTGCCTACCTTACCCACTCTTAACAATATAGGCAACCTGCACAAATTAGACCCCCAAAATCCCCACGAAAAAACTCCATTTTTCCCCCAAATCCCAATAATTTCGGTTCTCAATTTTGTTAATCTGCATAAAATACTAACGACCTATGAAATCTCGTCTCCAGCATTCGAATTTGGTTATTCTTTTCTTGGCTTCGAGACCGAAGTTCCTCGTTGCAAGTGCGGCTCCGGTTCTCGTTGGCTCAGCCCTTGGTTTCGCAGTTGCCGGAACTTTTTCGTCGCTTCTTTTTATCCTGGCTCTGCTTGCAATAATGTCCCTGCATAGCGGCGCCAATATGGCCAACGATTATTTCGACCATACCTCACGAAATGACTGGGTCAATAGAAACCCAACGCCCTTTTCAGGCGGAAGCCGTTACATCCAAAAAGCCATCCTCTCGCCGAAGGCGGTGTTGTTCGCCGCTCTGACCGCCTTGACGTTCGGCTCGGTTGTCGGAGTAGTAATTGTCCTGCTGACACGGAGTCTCTTTATCTTAATTCTTGGCCTCCTCGGCCTGCTCGGCGGTTTCTTCTACACAGCTCCACCTGTTCGACTCGGCTACCGTTCAGTGGGCGAACCCGTCATTGCGTTGTTGTTTGGCCTGCTGCCGGTCTACGGCTCATACTACCTCCAAACGCAAACTCTTGATATTATTCCACTTTTGCCTGCCGTCATTGTTGGAATACTGATTTTCCTGGTGATTTTGATAAACGAGTTTCCGGATGTCGCTGCCGATGCCGCCGTAAACAAGAGAACACTTGTAGTTCGTTTTGGCATCCCCGTTTCGGTTTGGATTTACCGAATTGCATTAGTCGCCAGCTTTATCATTGCGGCAGCGGCTATGACAATTTATCACACTTTTGTTTTAGCTGGATTATGTTACCTGTTCACATTACCCATAGCAGTTGCAGCGATAAGGTCTGCAAATAAAGAGGATTTAGCCGAACTCGGCCGATACCGCGCCAGCCAAATCACCGTCCTTTTGCACTCAGCCGGAGCCTTGGCCCTTACCGCCGGCTTTATCATCTTCGGCTTACGCAGCCCGACAGTCTGAGTGCGACAAAATCTGATTGACCGAACTGCCTGTGCCGTTTAAACTTACTGCAAATGGATAAGCGAATCATAATAAATGCAGATGATT
>CAYYFT010000308.1:0-1634 GCA_964471015.1 uncultured Pirellulales bacterium
GTAGCCGATTGCGCATCGGGCCTGTTGGCTTAAGGGTTTTTCTTCGGCCAGCAGCTCTTTGACCTCATCAACAAGGCCTGCTGCAATCATCTTTTTTACCCGCTGGTTTATACGGCTGTTTTCGACACTTTTTTCCCTTCGCAGCCCGATTATCGTCCAGTTATGCAAAGGTTGTTCTGCGTCGAATTGCTGCTGAAGACTCGAAATCGGTTTTCCGGTGAGCTTGTAAATTTCCAGAGCGCGGATTATGCGTTTGCGGTCTCTGCGGCCGACGCACTCGGTGGTGACAGGGTCGATTTCCATTAATTGCTGATATAGTTGTTCCAGCCCTTCAGCTTCTGCTTCGGCCTGCAATTCGGCACGTATTTGTGTATCGCTTCCCGGCCCTTCGAACAGACCATACAGCAGGGCCTTTATATAAAGAGCGGTTCCGCCGACCGCTATTATTCTTTTTTTGCGACGTTCTACTTGCTCTATTGCATCGCAGGCCAAATCGAGGAATCTCCCGACGCTGAAGGCTTCGCTTGGTTCAACCACATCGATTAGGTGATATTTGATGCGCTCACGCACCTGACTCGGCGGCTTGGCGGTGCCGATATCCATTCGGCGATAGACCTTCATCGAGTCGATACTGATTATTTCAGCACCCAGACTTTCAGCCAAATCAAAGGCCAACCGCCCCTTCCCTGATGCGGTAACGCCTAAAATTAACAATCTATTGTTATTCATAATTTACTGTAAAAGTCCGTAAATACGGATATAATACCGGTTCTGAGCAAAAAACGCAAAATTAAGTCCTTCAGAAAACAGGATAGCTGTATATGCCGGTAAACCGGGCCATCAATAGCGGCTTCAATACTCAGCTAAGCGAGAAAGCGCAGTTCGTGAATGATACGCTGTCTCGACTTCTCGCCAGGCAGACTGATATTAGTGGTGATTTAAAAGAAGCAATTGGCTACACGCTGGAAGCCGGTGGCAAACGGGTGCGGTCGGTGTTGGTTCTCTGGTGCTGCGAGCTTATCAGCGGCAGAATAAATCACAATGCTGAAATTGCAGCGGCGGCGATTGAAATGGTGCATACCTATTCCCTTGTGCACGATGATTTGCCGGCGATGGATGATGATGACTTTCGCAGGGGGATGCCGACCTGCCATAAGGCATTTGACGAAGCAACGGCTGTTCTCACGGGCGATGCTCTTTTGACACTTGCGTTTGAGGTTTTGGCAAAAGAAATTGATGAGCCGGCCGTTGCTGTGAGATTAATCGGTGAGTTGGCACAGGCCGCCGGGCCTGCTGGTATGATTGCCGGACAAATGGCCGACCTGAAAGCCGAAAATGGCCAGAGCAGCGAAGAGATTTTGGAATATATCCATACCAACAAGACCGCTAAGATGTTTCGTTGCGCCGCCGCTATGGGAGCTGTTTGTGGTGTAGCAAAGGATAGTGAATTTGACCGCCTCTGTGAATATGGTCTGAAGATTGGTCTGGGCTTTCAGATAGCCGATGACATCCTTGACGTTTGTGCCTCGAGCGAACACTTAGGCAAAACAGCCGGTAAGGACGCCAAGGCTGGCAAGGTAACTTACCCAGCCGTAATCGGAACGGAAAAATCAAGGCAATTACAGAAAAAGCTC
>CAYYFT010000309.1:0-1620 GCA_964471015.1 uncultured Pirellulales bacterium
TATAGACGAGGTTTTCTTCTCCCTCGGGAGCCCATTCCGGCCCGTTGCAGATAAGTTCGATGCCGGCTTTGCTAGCCTTTTCGATGAGGATTTCGTCGTAGAAATTGACCTTGGCCATTACGGTTTCTATCTCGTGGAAGCCGTCGGGGCGTTTGCCGGCAACAAGAAGCGATAGATTAATTTTCGCAGGTGCTCGGACTAATAAACCATCATCGATGACTTTGAATTGTTCTTCGCTGCTCATAACTACTCGTATCTCGTGAAGCGTGAGGCGTATCTCGTTTGAGCTGTATAATTTGCTCGTTGACATTATAACATATTCGGCGTATTGTGGATACGGAATTTAACAACAGGAATCAAAGATTAAAATGCAAAAAGCAAAATGACAAAGCAAAATTCAAAAAGTGATAAAGACAAACGGCGGTTTAGTCAGGAGCAGTACGATATGCTTTTGCGCTGCTCGGATAAAAAAGATATGACCGAATGGAACGAATGGCGCAAAAAGAACCGCAGCGAAGACATCCTGCTTGAAGGGGCGATCTTCACACGTGCTTATTTGAAAGGTGCCTATCTGAACGCGGGACCGATTACAGATGAGGCAGGTACAGTACAGAGATTTGCTGGAAAAACACATTTGGAAGGCGCAGACTTCTCTGGCGCCCACTTAGAAGGTACGTTTTTCAACAAAGCTCTATTGCAAAGCGTGAAATTGAAAAATGCGCACTTGGAAGATGTAGTGCTCTACCGTGCAGATCTGAGGGGCACAAACATCCAGACTACAATTGTAAACAGCTTTACGTCCTTTTGGTATTGTAAAGTTGACCGTCACACGGACTTCACCGGCACTGGTTTGGACGCTGTACGCATCCACCCAGGCACAAAGCAGCTTTTGGAATACAATATCCGGCGAAAGAATTGGAAGGAGTGGTATGAAAAGGGGCGCTGGCTAACGCGATTTCTAAAAAAGTTGTTTATAAAAAGTTTCTTCTGGGCAATAAGTGATTATGGCAGGTCAACAGGACGGATTATTGCTACTTTCTTTATGTTGGCCTTTCTTTTTGCATTAGCTTATTGTTTTTGGCCGGATTGTGTCATGGTTAATAACACAGTCGGAGATATTAGAGGTTTCTGGCACAGTTTGTATTTTTCGGTCGTTACGATGACAACATTAGGTTTTGGTGACATCGCGGCCAATCCCGATAGCTGGTGGGGTCAGACGTTATTGATGGCGCAGGTGATATTGGGGTATGTTCTTTTGGGCGCGTTGGTGACGCGGTTTGCGGTTCTGTTTACGGCTGGTGGGCCAGCAGGAAAATTTGCAAATGAGAAAGCCACAGAGAGTGCAGAGAAATAAGATTGCCACGGCCTGCTTCGCAGGTCTCGCAATGACCGGATGATAGATTCCTGCTCCCTTGGGGACAAGTTTCGCAGGAATGACAAAGAGAAGCGGGAATGACAGTTAGGAATATTGAATGTCGAATAATGAAACAAAAACGAGTCACGAGCGACCCCGCTTCGCTAAAGCTACGCAGGGCAAGCGAGCGATGAGCGACGAGTCCGTTGCCTGGTGGCACTGGCACAGGCGTTTATATAACTGGGTTGTTCATTGGGCGGATACGC
>CAYYFT010000310.1:0-1617 GCA_964471015.1 uncultured Pirellulales bacterium
GATTTTCCTGATTTGCTTTTTTTTAAGCATCGAGACTGCAATTGCGACGGCCAAGTATGTTTTGCCGGTTCCGGCAGGTCCTATACAAAATGTAAGGTCGTTGGCCAGCATTGTTTCGACGTACTTTAGCTGCCCCTTGGTGGACGGCTCGATAACCTTTTTGTGTGAATACACGGTAATGGTTTCACTGGTCTTGGCAGTCATGGCCGAATCGTCTTGAGCGAGTAAAGCGTTTACATCTGCGGCGGTAAGTGAGCCGCGTTTGATTAAGCGCTTTTGCATTCTGTCTATAATTTCGGCGGCTCTGTTTGCGTTTTCAGCTTTGCCCATGATTGTTAAATCGGACTGGCGGGCGGTAATCTGGACGCCGAGGGATTGGCGCAAAAGGCGAAGGTGGCTGTCGGCAGGGCCGAACAACTCAAGTTGCTTGCCGGTTGAATCTAATTGTATGGTAACTTCCAAAGCTTTCCTCTATTGAGAGCTGAACATAAAGAACAAATATGCAAACGGTGCCGCCAGCAGTGGTGAATCAAGAATGTCCAGTATTCCACCGAAGCCCGGCACATTGTTTGCCGAATCTTTTTGCTCTGCGTCTCGCTTTATCATTGACTCGGCCAAATCGCCGATTTGGCCGATAAAGGCAAAACAGAAGCCAAAGATTACTGCCAACCACCAAACCATTATATCACAACTTGTCGCAAAGAGAATAGCAACTATAGTTGCGGTTACGACGGCACCGGCCATACCTTCCCAGCTTTTACCGGGGCTGATTTTAGGCGAAAATTTGTGCTTGCCAAAAAGACTTCCAAACGAATAAGCCCCTATGTCAGCGGACTTTACAACAAAAACAAACATTAGCAATGCCCAGGGGCCGAAGTCAATCCGCACGGCAAGTACAAAGGCGCTTAAAAGCCCAAGATAAATAATAGAAAAATAGTTTGCTCCACAATTAGCTAACACTGCTGAAGTGCCATAGCGGATATATTGATATAAGAGCAATCCTAATAGTGAAAAGGCTGATAGGAAGAGTAGATAAATCGCCGGTGAGATTTCGACGAGTTGTGGCCAGTACCAGCTGGTTGCGAATAAAATCGATGCGATGATTGAAATGGAGCTGAAAATCTTCAGATTTTTTGCCGCTGCGAGTTTTGACAACTCCAGTTGGGCTGGGATTACTAACAGGGCAATTAGGATACAAAGGATTGTTCCCTGCACCGCTTTGTCATCGGCTATCGAAGCTGTCAGGGTGCCGTCCATCCAGCCGTCGAAAACGACTATGGCGGCAAAAAACGCCGTCATCAACGTACCCAAAACCAATCTATATTTGAGCATAATTGTTAGTGGTTGGTTAAACCTGCCTGGCTGCTGTCAAATGCTTTTGGGTTGCAGTTTGATATCGCCGAAACGCCGGTCTCGCTTTGCGTAAGCGAGTATGGCCTTTTCCAAATCTGACTTTTTGAAATCGGGCCAAAGAGTTTTTGTAACATAGAATTCACTATACGAGATTTGCCAGAGCAGGAAGTTGCTGATTCTCATTTCGTTTGCGGTGCGTATCAAAAGGTCCGGTTCGGCCAGGCCGGCGGTGTATAGATGCCGGCTTATGCACTGTTCATCAAT
>CAYYFT010000311.1:0-1606 GCA_964471015.1 uncultured Pirellulales bacterium
GTAAAAAGCACAGCTATTGTGAAGAAGTGCCAGGATGAGGGTCTGGACGTTAAGAACCATATGTCATCGATTTCAGCCGGTCTGGCGGCAACTATTTGTGAGTGGTTCAGCGAAGGAGAACATGCCACAACGGTTGAGACGACCGAGAAGGTAGATTTGAAGAAGGTCCGCCTCAAGAAGAAGCAGGCTCGAAAGCGGACAGCGAAGAAAGCAAAAGCCAAGAAAATTAAGAAGGCCGAATCCACTAAGGCCACAGCAGAACAAGAACCTGCGGTCGTGGCGGCTGGCGAAGAAGCAAAACCAAGCGAGGAACCCAAAGAACGAGAGCCGGAGCCGGTATTGCCGGCAGGGCCGATTTTAGAGAAGCCCGAGCCGGCTCGACTGAGCGGCCCACAGGTAGTTCGTGTCGAAGCACCGGAACCAGTAGAACCACGAAGGCCCAGGCCAAAGCCAAGGCCAAGATACGATGAGCCTGTTACTGAGCCGTTAATGTATGGCAAAGAGGAGTCGGGACAGTCAACTTTGGTTTCACCAAGGGCGAAGGGACAAGCGCCAAAGCAACGCAGAGAGAAAACGCATGGGCGTCGGCGGGATGAGCAGGATGCAGAAATC
This sequence comes from uncultured Pirellulales bacterium, assembly GCA_964471015.1. GTDB lineage: Bacteria > Planctomycetota > Phycisphaerae > Sedimentisphaerales > Anaerobacaceae > CAYYFT01. Next base: position 613 of record CAYYFT010000311.1, read on the forward strand.
GGAAGAAAGTTTAAATCCAGCAAATGGCGTCAAAGGGATATTGAAGAAAGACGAGCTCGGCTTGATGCGGCCAGCGGTGAAGGTTTACGGTTAAGGCCGACGCGTAAAATCATTGCCAAGTTCCATGCAAGAGTTGCTGAACTCGGCAGGCCGGAAAAAGCGACCATAAGCGAGCCGATTACCGTAAAGGATTTGTCTTCGATTTTGACGGTTAAATCGGCTGATATTATCAGCAAATTGATGCAACAGGGTGCAATGGCCACAGTTAATCAGGTAATAAGCTCCGACGTTGCGGAACTGGTTGCTCTGGAGTTCGGCACGGAATTGGTCGTAGAGCATAAAAGTACGCTGGAAGAGCAGATACGGGCCAAATTTGACGGTCGCCAGAGGAATAATCTCGAGAAGCGTTCGGTGGTGGCCGCAATGCTGGGCCATGTTGACCACGGCAAGACCAGCTTGCTGGACAAGATAAGGTCAACTCATACGGCAGCCGGCGAGGCCGGCGGCATTACCCAGCATATTGGTGCATCTCAGGTTAGCTGGGACGATAAGAAGGTAACATTCCTCGATACTCCGGGCCACGAGGCCTTTACGGCGATGCGGGCCCGCGGTGCCAATATGACCGATGTTGTGGTTCTGACGGTTGCCGCCGATGATGGTGTGATGCCACAAACGATTGAGGCGATACATCATGCCAAGGCAGCGGGAGTCTCGGTTATTGTGGCGTTGAATAAAATAGATTTGGCCGGCACTGATGTAAATCGAGTCTACTCACAGTTAGCTGAGCAGGAGCTGTCACCGGTCGAATGGGGTGGAGAGACGGAAGTTGTAAAAACCAGTGCGGTTACCGGCGAAGGTATTAATGATTTGCTCGAACACCTCGATTATATAGCCGAGTTGCTTGATTTAAAGGCTGATAACACGGTACCTGCGACCGGGTGGGTAGTTGAGGCAAAGATGTCACCGCAGCTTGGTCCGGTGGCAACTCTTTTAA
>CAYYFT010000312.1:0-1606 GCA_964471015.1 uncultured Pirellulales bacterium
TGCCGGCCAAAATTCCATCACAAGCCTCTTCCTGACTCTCGAAAATAACCGCAGGGCCGGTATGCGTAAGCATTGAGGAAGCAACACCTGCGGTTTTTACCACGCCGCCGTTGGGAGCGAGGTTGCCTTTCAGGATGGCCAATCCGCCCGTCTTTGAGTAGGCATTATCCAGGGTGTGAATACAATCTGTGTTTTCGATTTTGGCATCAGCGATATTTTCGCCTAACGTCCTGCCGGTAACTGTGATGCAATCGGTATCCAGCAAATCCGGAACTTTGCTGATTTCTTTTAGTATCGAGCTTACACCACCAGCAGCATCGACATCTTCCACATGAAACTTACTTGAGGGGGATACTTTACAAATATTGGGACATTTGGCCGAAATCGCATTTATACGTTCAAGGTCATATTTGATACCGGCTTCGTTAGCAACCGCCAGGCCGTGCAGAACGGTATTTGTCGAGCCGCCCATCGCCATATCCAGAGCAAAAGCGTTATCCAGCGATTTTTCATTGATTATATCGAGCGGTTTAATATCTTTTTCAATCAGCGTCAGAATCTGTTTGCCAGCCGCTTTGTAAAGCTCCTGTCGTTTCGGATTAACCGCTAAGATAGTTCCATTGCCCGGCAGTGCCATTCCGATGGCTTCGCAAAGACAGTTCATCGAATTGGCGGTGAACATTCCTGAACAGCTTCCCTGGCCTGGACAGGCCGTGTGTTCAAGCTCTTTTAGCTGCTCTTCCGTAATCCTGCCGGCATTAAATTCTGCGACGCCTTCAAATATGCTGATGAGGTCGATTGGCTTTCCATCTTTTGTTTTACCGGCTGCCATAGGTCCGCCGGAGACAAAAATCGCCGGGATATTCAGCCGAACCGCTGCCATCAACATCCCCGGTATGATTTTGTCGCAATTGGGGATGCAAACAAGGCCATCGAAACAGTGCGCCTGCGCCATAGTCTCGACCGAATCAGCAATGATTTCGCGAGAGGCCAGCGAATATTTCATACCTGTATGGGACATAGCGATGCCGTCGCATACCGCTATGGTATTAAACTCAAAAGCGGTGCCGCCCGCCTGGCGAACGGCATCCTTGACAACCTGAGCCACTTTATTGAGATGAACGTGGCCCGGCACTATCTCACAAAAGCTGTTGGCAATGCCGATGAACGGCTTGTTTATATCGGCATCAGTCAATCCACAGGCATGAAGTAAGCCCCTGTGCGGCGCCCGCTGGAAACCTTTTTTAACCGTATCGCTTCTCATAATCTGGTTTCTCCAAAACAATCCATAAATTACATGAAAGCCCAAAAGCACAATTTTAACCGCTAATTAGAGATACATAAAGAAGTAACTGCCCCAAAATCTGTGGTTGAGGTGCAAAAAATGAGGTCTCCTCGAGTTTTCTGTTTTTTACTTCTCCGGCAGGCTGAAAAACGCTCTGCTCGTAGCGGTTACGGCCTCTGCGAAATCAGCTAAATCCATCCGCTTCAATTCAGCTAAGCACCTGGCGGTGTGAATCATAAGGGCCGGCTCATTTATCTTTTGCTTTCGCATCGGCTCAGGCGACATATACGGACAATCCGTCTCAACCATCAATCTGTCCAG
>CAYYFT010000313.1:0-1596 GCA_964471015.1 uncultured Pirellulales bacterium
TAAAATTCCTGCACGCCAAACAGAACCTAAAGGCCTTCACCAACTTCAATATCTCTGTCAAAATCACCGATGATTGGATGAAAACACTTGCCACTTCGGGAAAGTCTCTACACATCGTGAAAAACCCCCGCACGCAACAGCGGTATTTACTGCCGCGCCGAATTGATATTGCAAACTACACAATAAATGATTTGCATAAGCTGACCGGCAAATCACCACGGGCCACCGGCCGCACAGGTCAATTTTACACCGTCAGTGACATTTGGAAAATGATAGTCACGTGCGCTCACAAAACCGGTGAGCCGGGTGTAGCTTTTATCGACCGAATCAACCGTGATAATCCGACTCCCTCGCTGGGCCGAATAGAAGCGACCAATCCGTGTGGTGAACAGCCGTTGCTGCCGTATGAAGCCTGCACACTCGGCAGTATTAACCTTGTGAAGTTTGTGACAATAGACCAGCCTCCGCTTGGGGACGCCTTACGGCGGAAAGCAAATATGAATTGGCAGGCGCTGGCCGAAACCGTTAAATTGGCGGTTCGGTTTTTAGACAATATTATCGATGTCTGCGATTATCCCGTCAGGGATACCATCCGCCTGGCCCAGGCCAACCGCAAAATAGGCCTGGGTGTTATGGGTTTCGCCGATTGCCTGTTTTTGCTTGGCATTGCTTTCGATTCCCAGCAGGGTATCAAGTTCGGCGAAACTGTTATGAAATTTATTAACAAAAACGCACGCCAGGCCAGTAATACTCTTGCTGATTTGCGCGGGCCGTTTCCAAATTGGAATGACAGCATCTGGCGAACTAAAAGGAACAGGAAGGTTCGCAATGCTTCTATTACCTGCATAGCCCCGACCGGTACCATAAGCATCATTGCAGATTGTTCTTGTGGAATTGAGCCGGCTTATTCACCGGTGTTTATCCGCCAGATATTGAATGGCTCGAAAATGCTGCAAATAAACCCGATTTTCAAACAGATAGCTGAAAAAGGCGGTTTTTACAGCAAAAAGCTGGAAAAACAGATTGCCAAAACCGGCAGCATTCAGAAAATACCTCAAATCCCAGCCAAAATACGCAAAGTCTTCAAATTTGCCTACGATGTTAAGCCCCAATGGCATATTCGAATGCAGGCCGCTTTTCAGCAGCACTGCGACGCAGCAGTCAGCAAGACTATAAATTTCAGTGAAAAGGCCACTGTTGCAGCGGTCGATAAGGCCTACAAATTGGCCTATCGTCTTGGCTGTAAAGGAATTACGATTTATCGCCGCAGCAGCAGAGAGCGCGAACCGATGAGTCTTTATTAGCCGAGGAGGCCGAACTTATTTATCCGCCTCTGGCGGACAAACAAATCCACAATACTATGAAAAATTCAGAACCTTTATACACCAGCAGCGTAAAACTCTATAGTTATAGGAACAAGTAAAATTGCGATTTTTTCAGTTAACCCCGTTAGAAACCCTATAACCAGGTCTAATATGATACGAAAAGACAAAAATTTCTAACGGGGTTAAAGTAGCAACTGTATTGCTGCCGATAACGAAAAAAAGTAAAGTAAGGAAAAGGAATTTTTCTCCCCTCCGGAAAACATCGGGTGGC
>CAYYFT010000314.1:0-1562 GCA_964471015.1 uncultured Pirellulales bacterium
CCGGGCTATCCTGATTTCATAGGCCCGGCCATAAAAGCAATACCCGCCGCCGAAACCGCCGTAATCGTCATCAGTGCGGCAGCCGGGGTAGAAACAAATACTCGCAAACTCTTCGAATCCGCCGCGGCCGTTAATATGCCGAAGGTCTTCGTTATTAATAAAATTGACGCCGAAAATGTTGACCTTCCCGCACTTGCAAAGACCGTTCAGGAAACTTTCGGCTCACAGTGCCGCTGCGCCAACCTCCCTGCTGCAGACAAAGCATCGGTAATCGATTGCATTGAAAACGAAACCGGCGAATCGCCCGTCGCCGATGTCGCCAAAGCACACACTGATTTAATAGAGAGCATTATCGAAGCCGACGACCAGCTTATGGAAACCTACCTCGCCGGTGGAGAAATCTCCACCGAAAAAATAGCTTCTGTTTTTGTAAATGCTCTCAAAGCCGGAACAATCATTCCGATACTTTTCACCAACGCCCGCAAAGAAATCGGCATAGACCAGCTTCTGGACATTATTGCAAAATACACACCGTCGCCCCTCGAGACAGCCGCGACAAAGCTCAAAGACGGCGAAAGCGTAACAGACCTCAAACCCGACCCCGCCGGGCCGCTGGCAGGATTAGTATTTCGCATCGCCTTTGACCCACGCTCAAATATGAAGTACTCTGCCATCCGCATTTTCAGCGGCACAATTAAATCAGACACTAATCTTATCCGCAATGACGAGAAAAAGGGCATCCGCGCCGGCCACATATTAAAGCCACAAGGCGGTGAAAACAAAGAAATCGACTCCGGCTGTGCCGGCGACATCATAACACTCGCTAAAGCAGAGGACCTCAAAATCGGCGACCTTGTTCACGATGGCAAAGTCGCCGGAAAATTTGACACCCCTGCCGTCCCTGAGCCGATGTTCTCGCTGGCGCTTGAGCCGGCCACAAGAGGCGACGAGCAGAAAATCAGCTCCGCACTGGAAAAACTATGCGAGGAAGACCCCTGCTTTAAGGTTACGCGAGACCAGCAGACAAACGAACTGGTTGCCAGCGGCCTCGGTGACCTGCACCTCCGCATAATGCTCGAGAAAATGGGAAAATACTACAAGCTCTCCGTAACCACAAAAGAGCCGAAGATTCCTTACCGCGAGACAATCACTGCAAAGGCTGAAGGCCATTACCGCCATAAAAAGCAGACCGGCGGCGCAGGCCAGTTCGGAGAGGTTTACCTGCGAGTCGAGCCGGCTGAACGCGATGCAGACCCGTCTCTCGAATTTAGCTGGGACATCTTCGGAGCGTCAATCCCCGGCCAGTACGAGCCGGCTGTTCACAAAGGCATCAACGACGTAATGCTAAAAGGCGTCGTCGCCGGCTTCCCATTACAGGACATTAAAGTCTCCATCTACGACGGCAAACACCACCCCGTCGATTCCAAAGAAGTCGCATTTCGAGCGGCCGGCAAAGGTGCGTTTATCGACGCTGTTGCCAAGGCAAAGCCCGTTTTGCTTGAGCCGATTGTAAATATCGAAGTTACCATCCCCGCCGAGAATGTCGGCGATATCACCGGCGA
>CAYYFT010000315.1:0-1547 GCA_964471015.1 uncultured Pirellulales bacterium
TTAGAGCGCACGGATCACACCCGTGAGGTCACAGGTTCGAACCCTGTATCGCCCATTTTTTTGCATAAAAAGAAGATGACCAAACAATCTTTGGAAAATCCAGCAGAGTCTCATATAGCGCTGACGCGAATCCAGAAGCTTATCGGTGAAAGGATGCTGCAATCAAAGGTAAGCAAGCCCTGTTTTTACATCGAGTTAAAAACGGATGTAACCGAACTGATGGGGCTTCGGCCGAGGCTGCGGAAATCATTGGGCGTCAAGATAACAACGGACGCTTTTTATGTTCGTGCGCTGGCGTTGGCTGTGAAGCAGTATCCACTTATGCTCGGCAGATTTGATGATGGCAATATCAAAATACCTGATTCAATCAATGTCGGCTTTGCCGTCAACGCTGCCCAGGGCCTTGTCGTGCCGGTGATAAAGGAGGCGGACAAGAAAACGTTAGCCGAAATTGCCGAGCTTGAAAAGGTGCTCACCGAAAAGGCACGCAGTAATAAATTGACACTCGAGGAGATGGAAGGCGAGACGATAGCGTTAAGCAACCTTGGCGCCTATGGCGTTGATTCTTTTTTCGGAATTGTGCCACCGCCGACAAGTGCCATCCTGGCAGTAGGCAATGTGAACAGAGAAGTTGTTTCCATAGACGGCAAGCCGGCAGTCCCAGGGACTCCGCCGTTAGGCGTCCCCAAGCAGACTTACGGAGAGCGAAAAATGGTGAGCCTGACGCTGGCGGCTGACCGTAGAGCTATAGACGAGGTCTACGCTTCAAAGTTTCTGAACACAATCCGTGAGCAATTGCAAAATCCGCAACGGCTGGTTTGACAGGTTGTAGCAAGGATTTTAGAGGGAGATTATTGGGATTGAGGTGTTGTTCGTGTAAACTCGGAAGGTGATGTTTGCAAATCAGACTGCGGGACTGATTTGATTTCAATAGGGGCTTGTTTTCCGCAGGACGCCTGACGGCGCTGATTTTCACCAAGAGCAGCGGATTGTGTCTCGGGCTGTGTGTCCGGCTGCAATTGAGTATGTATGAATTCGGCGACTTTTTTGTAATCTTCGGAGCCATGGCAGTTTGGCTCGTATTCAAAGATTGTTTGGCCATAGCTCGGCGCCTCGGCGAGCTTGATGTTTCTTCGGATATAAACAGATAAAACCTGAGCATCCGCCCAGGCACAGTTGGTTCCGCGTGCATTGCTCAGGAATTGCTCGATATCGGCCTTGACCTCGTTCGGCAGCGAGGCCCTGCTGTCGAACATACACAACAAAATCCATTTAACTTTGAGTCTGGGATTGATTCTTTTGTTGACAAGCTCGACGGTTTGCAGCAGTTTTCCAAAACCCTGCAGGGCCAGGAAATGCGGCTGGAGGGGAATTAAGACCTCGTCGGCGGCTGCGAGGGCATTTAGCGTCAGCAGTCCGAGCGAAGGCGGGCAGTCGATAAAAGCATAATCGAAGCTGTCTCTAACTGATTGAAGAGCCTGCCGCAGGATAGTTTCCCTTCCGACAACAGTTACAAGCTCACTTTCGGCGCCGACGAGATTGATATT
>CAYYFT010000316.1:0-1533 GCA_964471015.1 uncultured Pirellulales bacterium
TCTTATCCGCCCTGTTACGGTATAACATTTTGCCCTTTGTTCATCGGGGTTTCAGATTTGGCTAATTTATTTATTATCAAGCATTCTTTTAACCTCTATCACCTCTAATCTCTTCAATCTTTTATCTAACTCGTTATAATAAGACATCGCCTTAAGATTAGCTTTCATCTTATTATATTCTTCTACAAGCTCATTGACCTTCTTCATAATATCATCTGTTAAATAATACTGTCCATCTATCCTTTCCATTATAATCTCCTTTCATCTTCCCCCTCGAGTACTAAAAGTCCAGAAATCTAAGCCAACATCCTTCTTCATATTAACTATTGCATATCTCGTTGCATCAAGGGCATGCTCCGGGCCGCTGGGCTTATCCTTCCCCTCGGGATAGTGGTGGGTCTCTACCTCATCCAACCAGTTAGGACATTTCTTGGAGACGAAAAGGGCTTTATTTTTTATTAGGGCAACTACCGCCCCCTGACCTTCGTTGACGGACTGCACCTCGTTCTTCCTGGCATCTAGTCCAGCATCTCGAAACATCTGTATATTACCTGGCTCGTCATGTCCACACCAAAAAGTCTCGATTTCATACTCTTCGTTCAACTCCACAGCCTTGTCTTTTATATCGTCAGGTGTCTTCCGCAGTTCATAATACTCATAGAAGACCCATATCCTTCCCTGGTCATCTTCGCCGTGAAGGACTATAGCACAAGGGTCAGGGTAGAAGCCCCAGTCTACTCCAGCTACAATCCGTTTGAACTTAATGTTTTTCGGTTCTTTTATATTGCGGTCGGTAAACTCTACGTAAACCAATCCAGCCATCTTACGAAATTGGGCATCATAGCGCATATCAAAAATTCTTCTATCTATCGTATGCCTAGCCCTCTCGTATTCTTGTTTGGGATAATATGGACTGTCGATTGACCTAAATTGGATAACATCATAGTCTTTATCTCCCTTCTTCCAGAGGTCATAGAATTCAGTTTTTAGCCAGTTCAAAGAATAAGGAGTCGTGGTAAGCAAGCACTGCCCCATCTTGACTCCCAGCCTCCTCTGAATTGCCTGCCAAGAGGCCAGTTTAATCTGCCCCGCCTCGTCAATCCAGGCAGCCTTAACCTGTCCGCCTTCAAGACTATCAGGTCTATCAGCTGACCCGAAATAAACTATGCCTCCAGAGCCAAGCCGGTATTCCCTTTTCTGCTCCTTATATTCTCCTCTGATTTCAGGTTCATAGTCAAACCGTTTCCTGAATTCTGGTAAGGTTGTTCGGTTGAACAGGGGAAAGGTAGGAGCTATAACAAAAAATGAATCCTGCGGATAATCCCTGACTTGTTTTAATAGCCATATCGGGCCGAAGAAAGTTTTACCGCCACCCGTTCCTGCAATCAAACCGATGAAGCGGGCTTGAGACTCAAAAGCCTTTGCCTGATACTCGTGTAGTTCTACCTCTCCGTTCATTCATCTCTCTTACGGATTATTACTGTAAGGGGTTTGAGCTCATTCCTCTCTGTAGCCTCACCCATCATAAGTAAA
>CAYYFT010000317.1:0-1532 GCA_964471015.1 uncultured Pirellulales bacterium
GACAGTGCTGTTGATTACCAATTGATACCTAATGGCGAGGATAGTATCTGTGGCGTGTTAGTAGCGGCGACGAATAAGCTAATAGAAAGAAAGATACAACTCGCTAAGCATGGTTCTTTAGACTGTGTTTTGATGGATGTTGACGGATTGGCACTTTTGAATTGCTTCAGTGAATACGAAAAAGCCGAAGCCAGCCAAACAACAGCTATTTTAAGCGTTGGCAACTCTTACGCAACTCTGGCAATTATGGGTACTAATGCTTTGCCGTTTATTCGCGATATAGCCTACGCCGGTGAGACCATCGTTAAAGAGATTGCAACTGAAAAGGGTGTTTCAACAGAGGTCGTTAAGAAAGCTCTGTTCGGCCCCTTAGGGGGACCTGAAATAGAGCTCGGTGACAGTTTGGAGAAGGCCTGTCAGAAATTGATTGTCGAAGTAACTGAAACATTGCGCTACTACACGGCTCAGGAGAAATCAACCACTGTCGAAAAGATATTTGTTTGTGACGGTTTTGCTTTGGCCAAAGGGTTTGTCGAGTTACTGGACAGCCACCTTCCCGCCAGAGTTGTGTTGTGGAACCCATTTGACAGAATGCACTGCGATGCAGACCGAAACTGTCGGGACATTCTTCAAAAAAAAGGCCCTGCAATGGCAGTAGCAGCGGGTCTTGCGATGAGGTCGATCTGATATGTTCCAGATAGATTTATTAAAAGGACAAGGCATTCCGATAAAGAGAAGGCCATGGGGCGTAGCTATTGTCACACTGACAGTTGCACTGCCCATTTTTGTCGCAATGGTAATGCTCGGCTTTTATCTGGGCGACAGAATTGTCATCTCAGTGAAGAAACAGGAAATAATTAAGCACGAAAAGTATATTAACACATTGTCAGATGCTGTAAAGCTGCAAAAATCATTCGAAGATGAGAAAAACAGTATAAATAACTGTTTGTCAGAAGTTTCATCCTCTATCGGCCAGCATACTCAATGGTCGCCTATTCTGGCGACTGTGGCAGAGAATATGCCCGATGCAATGGTCCTGACCAGACTTGAGGTAAAACAGCGCTCTGCAAAAGTAAAGGTTCCCAAAAAAGATGACCCCAAAAAGATGATTGATATCAGTGTCCCGGCAAGAACATTGCAGATGAGCGTTTGTGGAAGACCGCAGGCCAACAATGACAAAGCGGTCAAGGAATTTATGGAACGTCTTCGCTATTCAGCTTTGCTTGCGCCGAAGCTTGAAGAGATTAGAGTTTCGCAGAAATCGGATACTCTCGAGGGCCAGAATGTTGTTTCCTACGAGATAGATTGCGTTTTCAAGCCGAAGTTGTAGCGGGTTTTTTATGAAGTTAGTTTATAGAAAATATTTTACGAAAGTAGCTTTGGTATGGGCAGGTTGCTTCGTGCTGTTTTTCTTTGTTCATATACTTATGCTGGCACCGCAGCAAAACAGCAAAGAATGGCTCGAAAGGCAACTCGCAGGGAAAAAACAGATATACAGCTCCGCACTAAAAGCGGCACAGAAGGAAACCAAA
>CAYYFT010000318.1:0-1518 GCA_964471015.1 uncultured Pirellulales bacterium
TTCTAATTTTCTGAACATCGCCGACTCTTTTTCGGACGCAATATGGAGAGAGCTTTACTCATCACCCTCCTATCGGCTAATTTGTGCAGCGACTTTCGGGAAATGCGCGGCGTAATTGACGACAAAGGTTATCATTTTTGCGATGTATCACAAAAGGGGGCTATAATGTAATCCAGTCAAAGGTTTACCGGTATTTGTCGCTGGGCTAAGTACTCTTTCATCTGCCTTATAGAGAATGTTCCAAAATGTGCGATTGAGGCGACGAGGATGGCGTCGGCACCAGCTTCGACAATTGCCTGGTATAGATGCTCAAGTGTTCCAGCACCGCCGGAGGCGATTACCGGTAAAGCAACGGCATCGGCAATCGCTTTGGTCATTGGGATATCATATCCGGCCTGTGTGCCGTCAGCATCCATACTTGTCGGCAGGATAGCACCGGCGCCTAAATCCTCAACTTTTTTTGCCCACTGAACGGCGTCTATTCCTGCACCTTCAGTGCCGCCCTTTACCATAACTTCGAAGCCGGAGGGCAATGCGGAATTGCTGTTTGTATCTATGGCAATGGTGATTTTGTCGCTGCCGAACTCTTTGGTGGCTTCTTCGACAAAATCCGGATTGCGGACAGCAGCAGTATTGATTGATACTTTTGAAACGCCTAAATCCAGGAGCTCTTCGATGGCCTTACAATTTTTGATGCCTCCGCCGACGGTTAACGGGACAGAAGCTCTCTCGACGGTTCTCTTTACGGCATCGAGAAGCGTTTTTCTGTTTTCGATAGTTGCTGTGATATCGAGGAAGACGAGTTCGTCTGCGCCTGCGGCACTGTAAGCGGCGGCATTTTCGGCGGGGTCGCCGACATCTTTCAGTTTAATGAAATTTATGCCTTTGACCAATCGGCCGTCTTTTACATCCAAGCAGGGTATAATTCTTCTGTAATCCATATTTTTTCCTGAATCAGCGGGTATTTGTCAAAATTTTGATTTTACATTCGGCGAGAGAGTATATCAAAATACTCTTTTTCGGTCGAGAAAATAAGCTGTGCGAGGTTGTGTTCTACCAGTTTGTCTTTTCAATGCTCCGCCAATCGGCTGGGTGAAGGTCGAGTTTGAGTAATTCAACCCGGTTGATAAGCCATCGGTTGTCGGGCTGCTTTTGCAGGTCTGCCTGCACCTCTGTCAGTATTTGTTGTTTGAAGCTTTGATAGACATAGCTTTGCCTGTCAAATAATATTCTCACCGTAAAAATTGCGGTTGCCTTTGGCGGCTGGAGGTCTATCGAGACGATTCTTTTTATGTTTTTTTCGACAAGGGGTTCTGAGAGTCTTGTTCTGCAGTGTGACATCAAAGCACTTTTTGTGCGGTGGTATGAATCGCTGTAGTTATCAGCGGTAATCAGCTCGATTGAGTCAGGGTCTTCATTTTCTACGGCTGATACACCTGTATCAATCACAGCATTGATTTTCTCCAAATCGGTTTCGACGAGGAAATCGAGTCCGAAAGCTGCAAGAACTAAAACGGC
>CAYYFT010000319.1:0-1513 GCA_964471015.1 uncultured Pirellulales bacterium
CGACACGTGACTATAACATGGTTATGGCTGTTGCGACTATCGGTGGAGTTTTGAATTTGTTCGGCCTTTTGCTTGGCGATATTGCTTATGCCATTGCCGACCCGCGGATAAGTTTTGAAAGCGCTGTCTAACAAGTTATGAGCAAACACGTACAGGGCAAATCAAATTGGGGCACATCTTACGGCGAACTTGTCTGGCGAGAGTTTGCCAAGAGCCGCCTTAACAAGATTTGCTTGGTCTTTATAGTATTTCTGTTTGTAGTTGCTATTTTTGCGCCGTTTCTTGCCAATGACAAGCCATTTGTAATACGCATTGATGGACAGTTACATTTTCCTATTTTCAGAAACCTGCAACCAAGTGATTATTGTGTTTTCCTTGCAGCGATTATTGGATATGTGCAGCTATTGTTAATCAGACGCAATCACAGGCATATTGACCCTTCTGTTCGTGGAACGGCGCTCTGGCGCCAGATATGCATCAGCAGTTCAATAATTTTCATAGGTATTATACTAATATTTGTTTTTGCCCCCCGAAGGCTTGATGCTACAGACTATAAATCGATGGTTGCTTCGGGCAGAGCAGCCGATGCTGTTTTTGCCCCGATACCTTATGGTTATGGTCGTACCGACCTGAAGTTGCGTGAGCAACCGCCCAGTCGGGAGCATTGGTTGGGCACTGATGATACTGGGTCAGATGTTTTATGTAGATTGATTCACGGCAGCAGGATATCGCTTTCAGTGGGGTTTGTGGCTGTTGGGATATCAAGTGTTATCGGTATTTTTGTCGGGGCAATTCTGGGTTATTTCGGTGGCAAAGTGGATTTTGTTGGGATGCGGATTGTCGAGATGATGATGGCAATTCCGGTGTTCTTTTTGATTATCACGATTGTGGCGTTCTTCCCGCGGAGCCTGTTAAACATTATGGTAATTATTGGGATTACCAGTTGGACGGGGGATGCTCGTTTTATCCGGGCGGAATTTTTCAAATTGCGTAAACAGGATTTTGTTCAGGCTGCGCTGTCACTTGGGCTGCCGTTGCGCAGCATTCTTTTCCGACATATGCTGCCGAATGGTATCGCTCCGGTGCTGGTTAACGCTACGTTTGGTATTGCCGGTGCTATATTTATTGAGGCAGCCCTTAGTTTTCTCGGCTTTGGTGTCGCACCTCCGACGCCGAGCTGGGGACAAATGCTTAGTTTGGGTGTCGTTACTACGGGCAGGTTCCTCTGGTGGCTGAGTTTGTTTCCTGGGCTGGCGATATTTTTTACTGTAATGGCATATAATTTGGTGGGCGAGGGTTTACGGGATTCGCTCGACCCGAAGCTGAGGATTCAATAGATTTATGGATGATAACAGCACATTATTGTCGGTCGAAAACGTTTCGACCCACTTCTTTACCGAAGAAGGTGTTGCAAAAGCAGTGCAGGATGTGACTTTTTCGATAAAGAAGGGCAAGACATTTGCGCTTGTCGGTGAGAGCGGATGCGGTAAGAGTGTTACTGCACTTTCGATTA
>CAYYFT010000320.1:0-1458 GCA_964471015.1 uncultured Pirellulales bacterium
CGTATTTAGCACTTCTCGCAGAAATTTTTCAACACGCTCTCTCGCTTCTGCGTTACAGCCGGAACAGACCCGCCAAAAATCCCGTATCGATGAAACGTAGTGTCTGCCGGGCATAACCCTCTCGAAACTGTGTGCCAAAAGTGGTTCTGACTCTATACCCCGTGCCGCAAATGCTTTCTTCATAATCGGCCAGGCGACAAACTCCGTTGTCCCCGGCGCCACTGTCGTCTCAATAAGTGTCAGGCATTTCGCCGGCACCTTTTCGCCGATGGTTTTTATTGTCGCTTCCAGTGCGCTCATTTCCGCTCTGCCAGTTCGCATATTGCCAAGGGCCTCTTTTGTATAATCGCACTGAACATCCACAACCACGCAGTCCGCTAACTTAAGACAGTCGCTGTTATATGTTGCGATAAGCGTCTTCTTCTCGAGCACGCAGCGCTTTATCATCGGCTCAACCTCAGGGTCTTCGGCCTTTACCGGCGAAACGCCTCGATTAAGCAGCGGAATTTTCCAATAGCTTCGGGTACTGGGTCGCTGACAGCCGATGACAAACTTGCTCGGCCTGCCGCTCTTTTTATCGACGCTATCGGCGATAATAGCAGCCATAACCGCACCAACAAAACCAACTCCCATCACTACAACGATTTCTTTGCCTTCGCTGCGAGCCGCTTCTGCCAGAGACTCAATGCGTTTAAACTCCCCGGCGTACCCATCCTTTTCGGGGATAGTAAACTTTTCACCTTCCGGACTCACTGAATAATTACTCATTGTTAACACCTCACATTTTGCCTTTCGTATCTCTCTTCACAAGATACACTTCATATTTTTTCTAATCGTCGCCGCAAGTTTACCAACAATACTATGTATATCAAGGTTTTTTCTACGCTGTCATATTGTATGAATGCATTTGGCATCCACCACAGGTGGACAAAAGTTGCTCGACAGGTCTGTTTTTTTGACAGATAGTTTATTTTTATAGTGAATGAGTTCAGCAGAATTGCGTGCCTAAAGTCTGGAGCGTCTAAAGTCAAATCAGTCAGGTTTTGTTGTGTTGCTATAACTTTAGCTCACTTTAGGCACCTGCTTTTGTTTGCTCTTTTTCTTTCTGAGTTCCCAAATGCTCTTTTCTACGTTCGAACTTTCGCTTAAAATGACTAAGCGGTTGTGGTTCAGCTACTTTCCGGTAACCTAAGGCCTTTATCACCTCAAGGACCTCCGTCCAGGTTGGGAAAGGTCTTGTATTTTTCTTTTTATACTCATCAATAGCCATAAGAAATTCGAATTGCTCGTCGGACATTTGGCCTTCTTCAGCGGATTTTCGCTCATCGCTTTTGCGCCTGCCCGGACCGCGCTGACGGTCCAGTCCCAAACGTCTGTCAACAACATTTTGCCTGCGGTCTTCGCCGGACCTTCGCTCTGTTAAGTGTTTTTCATCCATTTCTTATTGTGCTTTATGTT
>CAYYFT010000321.1:0-1452 GCA_964471015.1 uncultured Pirellulales bacterium
TAAAACCGAACAACCCCAGCAGATAACCCATAATTTCGAAGTTGCTGTAATGACCTGCAACCATCAACAACCCCCGGCCTTGCTGCATCAGCCATTTGGCCCTTTCAACATTTTTGTACCGTGAGTAATTCCGCCAGTTATATCTTTTCACTAATCGAGGTGTAAACAGCATATCAATCGCCAGCATTGCAATATGCTCGAAGCTTCGCCGGCCTGTCTCCCAGACCCATTGTTCGCTCTTCTCAGGGAAACTGGCACGAAGATTATCCAAAGCCCGGTTGCGGCCGCGATGGTAGTATTTCCATAATAACCGGCCGAGAAAACAAGCGGTGTTCAGATTGGTCTCGACATCGAACAAATAAAGAAATACCACAAGGGTGCGCAGCGCAAGATAACCCAGCAAATCCATAAGAGGATTGTGTTTTTTCTTCTTTTTCTTTCGTCGGACGGAATCAGTCATAGACCGTGATTTTAGAGTCAAAATTGCCGCTGTCAAGCTTCAACACCACCTTTAGTCCGTCAGTAACTTTTTGGAGCTTGTATTAGCAGTAATCAGTGGGGGAGAAAGACTGGGCGATACAGGATTCGAACCTGTGACCCGCTGATTAAGAGTCAGCTGCTCTGCCAGCTGAGCTAATCGCCCCTCTAATGCGTGATACGCAACTGTCTCGTATCACTCTATCCACAGCTCACTAAACATTATTGGGCCCGCAAGGATTCGAACCTTGGACCAATGGATTATGAGTCCACTGCTCTGCCGCTGAGCTACGGGCCCTAAAAAAACTACAAAAATAGTCTTTTTGTATTTCATTCACTCTATATTGGAGATGTAAATATTGCAAGAAGATAAAGGCCGAACTTTAATATTTTGGCGCTTACTATATTAAGAAAAGATTGGGTAGTTACTGTTGACATATTGTTGCTCAGCCGCTTTAATCACAGGTAATATTAAAGGAGAGTTAAAAATGGCAGCTAAGAAGATAGCTATTATGGTAGACGAAATGTATCAGGTTCTCGAAGTCTGGTACCCTTACTACCGGCTAAGGGAAGGGGGGTTCGAGGTTGATTTAGTTGCGGCGGAGGCGAAAAAAGAATATCATTCGAAAGAAGGCTACCCTTGCATCTCGGAGATTTCGGCTGAAGAAGCCAACGCCGATGATTATGATTGTATGGTTGTGCCGGGCGGATTTGCTCCGGATTATATGCGCAGATGCGACGATGTTATAAAATTTGCAAACGATATGGTAAATGCGGGCAAAGTTATAGCAGCTATCTGTCACGGCGGATGGCTGCTGTGCAGCACAAAGGTTTACAAGGCCAAAAAAGCGACCTGTTTTATGGCAATTAAAGATGACATTAAAAACGCCGGAGCTGAATATGTAGATGCTGAGTGTGTCGTGGACGGCAATTTGATTACATCCCGCAAGCCGGACGATTTGCCGGCCTTTTGCA
>CAYYFT010000322.1:0-1444 GCA_964471015.1 uncultured Pirellulales bacterium
TGGGCGGCGTATTCTCGATTAAAACAAAGCAGAAAAACCTCAAAAGGATATTCGCTTACACGACGTTAGGAGCAGCTTTGTTCATGGTAATAAATGCGTTGCAAACGTCTGGAAATTGATGGGAAGCAGAATGAAAATAGCGATTGCAAGTGGTAAGGGCGGCACAGGTAAGACAACTATTGCCACTAATCTTGCCCAATATATAGCTGCTTTAGGCCGGCCGGTTCAATATCTTGACTGTGATGTTGAAGAACCGAATGGCCACATCTTCCTGAAGCCGAAAATAACAACCAGTCAAGAAGTTACAGTAGATGTGCCACAGGTCGATTTGGAAAAATGTGTTGCCTGTGGTAAATGCGGCGAAATCTGCCAGTATAGTGCCATTATCTGCATAAAAGAAAATGTGTTGACCTTCGAGCAGCTTTGCCATTCCTGCGGCGGATGTATGCGGGTTTGTCCAGCCGAGGCAATCGAGCCAAAGCTGCTTGGTATCGGAGACATTGAATTCGGCAAAGCTGGTGACATAGATTTTATTCACGGCAGACTGCATATTGGTCACGTGAGAACGCCGTCTCTGATAAAAGAAGTCAAAAGACATATAAAAAAAGACAGTCTGGCAATAATTGACGTCCCGCCGGGCACATCCTGTCCGGTGGTTGAGGCGGTCAAAGGTGCAGATTTTGTCCTGCTTGTTACCGAGCCGACACCGTTTGGCCTAAACGATCTGAAGCTGGCCGTTGATTTAGTCAGGAAAATGAATTTGCCCTTTGCCGTTGCCATCAACCGTTACGACATCGGCAACGACGATGTGGAGAAATACTGCAGGGCTGAAAACATAGATATCTGTCTAAACTTGCCGGACGACCGACGTATCGCCGAGGCATATTCAACCGGCCAAATGATTGTAGATGTATTAAGTGAGTACAACAAGGAATTTTCAGAACTATACGAATATGTAAAGAGTGCAAAGGCAGAAATTGATGATAAAAGACGACTACAAGTTCGGAGAAAGAATAACTCGTGACCTGCAAGCTCGCCGTGCAGCACGCAAAATCCTCGGCGTTAAAGAAGGCGTGACTAAAGAAGCACTGAAGAAAGCGTATAGGCGGGCATCGCTGAAGTATCACCCGGACCATAATCCGAATAACGATGACGCAGATAAGAAGTTTGTGCTCGTCAACTGCGCATACGAACTTTTAGCAGAAGATAAGCCCTGCCAAGAGTTGTTAGAGGAAATCAAGTTATGGCCCGGCGTCCCGGAAGACGATGAATATAAACTTGATAATCCATGGGGACACTTTTTGTGGTGGCGTGAAAAGTTTTTTGGCTAAAAAATAAGGTTCTCTGGTATGGACAAGTATTTACAATCCTGCAAAACGGAATTTTGGAAGAACGTTTTCAAAGCCGAGCTGGATTATATTCTGCGGGAATTAAACGGGACTAA
>CAYYFT010000323.1:0-1442 GCA_964471015.1 uncultured Pirellulales bacterium
ATCCGCAGGGTGTTGCTGGCCAAATTCGGCGATTCACTCGGATTGGCGGATGTGGCTTAAGCAGTAGCGGAGATAATTTACTGGAATTTGGCGGAGGAAAAGTGTAAAACGCTAATATCAGTTTATGAAGATACGTTACAAAAACAATCGGCTGGAAAAAGTTTTAGTCGGCGTTAACGTTTTGACGGCGGCGGTGGTAACAGCCTCTTTTGTTTGCTTGTTCGGCTTTGATAAGCCATTGTTGCAGGAGGGGATTTTATATAACCTTCAGGTGGCTTTGCTTTGCGTCTTCATTGCAGAGAAAATAATCAGGCTGTTTAATACAGTCTCAAAGGCCGAATTCTGGAGGGCAAACTGGTTTGAAATCCCACTCTTAGTTGCGCTTGGAATAGTGCTGTTCGGAGCAGGCCATTACTTTGATAAGCTTGAGATTGCAATGGTTCGGCATTTCGCGGTGGGTATTTATCTCATTCTGCAGGTAGTCATTAAAGTTTGTAGAACAGTTGTAAACCTGGCAGCTTCCGGCAGGAGCCCCACTCAGACATTAATTGCAAGCTTCCTGGTTTTGATAATCTCAGGGGCGGGCTTGCTGATGCTGCCAAAGGCCTCTGCTGCTGAAAAAATCAGCCCGGTTGATGCCCTGTTTACGGCGACCAGTGCAACTTGTGTTACCGGCCTTATCGTTAAGGATACCGGCCGGGACTTTAGTCGGATGGGACAGCTGGTAATTCTGTCGCTGATTCAGCTTGGTGGTCTCGGCATAGTCGTGTTCGGTGCGGTGATTGCCTTGCTGTTAGGCCAGGCAAGCTTACGGGAACGGGTGGCGATGCAGGATTTACTAAGCGCCAGAACACTTGGTCGAATAAGCAGTATGATAGCTTTTATCTTTGTTGGGACGATACTTATCGAAGCTGTCGGGGCGGTTAGCGTTTTCGGAATGTGGGACGATGTGCCGGGCAGAGTTGATAATGTTCATCAGCAGTGGTTCTGTAGTATCTTTCATTCGATTAGCGCTTTTTGTAATGCGGGCTTTAGCCTGTTCAGCGATAGTTTCGTCGGCTACAATAAGAGCTGGCGAGTATACGCAGTAATTTGTCCGCTGATAATTCTCGGCGGGCTTGGCTTCAGTGTGCTTTATGACCTGGTCAATATTGCAGCTGACAGGACAAAGCGGTTTTTCAAGAGACTGTTTAGTAAGCGGCACCGCTTTTCAATGGAAGCGCCGAAAAGAATGCAGCTGCAGACCAAGATTGTGCTTAGTGTAAGTGCATTACTGATAGTTTTGGGGATGTTGGGCATTCTTTTATTTGAGCGTTACACAGGCCGCAGCGGCCCTGATGGAACCATCGGCATTGGCGGCGCACTGTTTCAGTCAGTTACAGCCCGAACAACCGGGTTTAATACTGTCGATATTTCGACTCTGTCGGCGCAGAGTAAGTTTA
>CAYYFT010000324.1:0-1442 GCA_964471015.1 uncultured Pirellulales bacterium
CGACGGCACTGCCGCCGTCCTTCAGGGTCGCCAGCCTTCTTAAATCGACTCGGACAGAGGTGTAAAATTTCAGCGCCCTTCCGCCGGGAGTCGTTTCCGGGTTGCCGAACATCACGCCGATTTTCATACGGATTTGATTTATAAAAACAAGGGAGGTTTTGCTTTTGTTGATAACAGCGGCAAGCTTTCTCATCGCCTGACTCATTAATCTCGCCTGCAGCGCCATATGGGTGTCACCCATTTCGCCTTCAATCTCCGCCGCCGGCGTCAGCGCGGCAACCGAATCAACAATTATAACATCGACGGAATTGGACCTGATTAACATCTCGGTGATTTCAAGTGCCTGTTCGCCGGTGTCAGGCTGGCTGACCAGCATGCTGCTGACATCGACGCCCAGTCTCTTAGCCCAGGTTGTATCGAGGGCGTGTTCAGCATCGATGAACGCAGCCACACCACCGGCACGCTGGGCGCTCGCAATGACGTGAAGCGCCAGAGTGGTTTTGCCGGACGACTCCGGGCCGAACAGCTCAGTAACCCTGCCGCGGGGGATGCCCACCCCGCCAAGGGCGATATCCAGCGATAATGAGCCGGTGGGGATGCCTTCAATCTTAGCGTATCTGTGCTCATCCATTTGCATTATAGCACCCTGGCCGTATTGCTTCTCAATCTGTGCAATCACACGCTCCAAAGCAGTTTCTTTACCGGTGGCCTGGGGTTTCAAACGCTCCACTTTGCCCCCGGATTTACTTTCTGAGCCTTTTTGCTGTGATGATATTTTCGCCATTTTTGCTTTCCTCCAATTCTAAGATAGTTAAAAGCTTAAAACTAAAAGCTAAAAACCATAATTTAAAGTTCAAAATTCACTTCTTACCTCTGAGAGTTAAGATGCTTGGACCCAATATATTTGCTAATTCTTTGGTTTCATTCAAAAGATATTTTAACTGAGCATTATTTATCTTCTTTGCATCTCTCCGCAATCCAAGCCAATATAAGCTTTCATTTGCAGACTTAAGAGAATGACTAAAGAAATTAGTGAAATCCCGCTTCAAACTGGCACCTTTGGCCTCAACTATATTTGCTCCTATAGACGTAGTCGATCTCAACAACTGCTTTGCAATAATGTCGGTGGAGACATCCTTTGGTAAAATATCTATGAATTCTATCACTTTGATGGAATATTGATATGCCCTGTGTTTTAACTCAGTTTTAAGTTTTGGGTTTTGGTTTTGCATTTTTCGCTTTACGCTTTTAGTTTAGCTTATAATTTCCTAACAAAATATAAACAGGGCCGGTCGGCTTCAACTGGCTTTGATAAACCGAGACCGAATCAGCCGACATCGTTCCGAGCTTAAAATCCTTGTAATCTTCGCTCACCTGCGCCAGTTTGATGCCCGCTTTGGGGTTTCTAACTCTGCACAATGTCAGATGGCCGGAAAACTCTC
>CAYYFT010000325.1:0-1433 GCA_964471015.1 uncultured Pirellulales bacterium
CTGCGGACAATTTCATACTCGCCTACCGGATTATCAATTACCCTCGAATCTATGCACAAATCCCCGTTTGGGCTTCGGGTAATCCGGCAACCCAATTGGCCAAGGAGCTGGCTAAAAATGGAAATATCAGAAAGATAAGGCACTGCTTTTATAACTGATTCGCCGGCAGCTAAAATAGCAGCAGCCATTATGGGTAGAGAAGCGTTTTTGGAACCATTTATATTAACGACTCCGGAAAGCTGAACCGGCCCTTCAATGCGAAATATGTCCATAATCTATTTTCCCTGGGCAGCATCAATTTCCCGACACAGGCTAATAAACCAACCACAGGCAAAAAAATTGTGCTGCCTGAATATTTTTGGTAATATAGCACAAAATGGGCTTAGTTTCAAGGCCGCAAAAAGTATATAACGATGAATGTTGCTGAGACTATCAAACAACTAACCAGCTATATAACTGTAGATTTCATTATTTGCCTGACAGGGGTATTATTATTCGGCGGCTGGTTGCTCAAAACGTCCCTCGGCAGAAAAGCTTTATCCGATTCAGTGCCCCGTCGAAACAATATGCCTCTCTATCTTCCTTTCGTCCCACTGCTTATTTGGCTCGGGGTTTCTTCACTCGCAATATCGGTCGCAGAAAAACTTTTGCCTGACCTGCCGGGCTGGCAAAAGGCTCTTGTGGACAGTATTATTCTCTGTATTGGCGCGATAACAGCAATAGCAGTAATTATCTTTCTGGCCAAAATCAGTTTTGCCCGACGATTAAAAGGATTCGGCCTAAATGTAAAAACCATCCCCAAAGATTTTCTCTCCGCTTTTTTGAACCTGCTCTCCGTATGGCCACTTCTGATGCTTATGATTATACTAACAATATTCCTTGGCAAACTTATATGGGGACAGGATTTTGAAATGCAACCTCATCAGGAACTCGAACTGATAAGGGCATATCCGCAACTGCCGGTAAGAGTGCTGATTATTTTCACTGCTGTTGCCGTAGTTCCTGTGTTCGAAGAGATGCTTTTTCGAGGCATGTTTCAAACAATGATACGGTCGATTTTAGAAGGATTCCCATTTTGTGAAAGATTGCAAAAAAAGGCCTTGATGGTGTGGTTGTCAATCTTGATAAGCTCCGCTTTATTCGCAGTAGCCCATTACGACCCGGGACATTGGCCACCGCTATTTGCGCTTTCACTGGGTATGGGATATGCCTATGAAAAGAGTGGTTCTTTGTTCAGACCCATCTTTATCCACTCACTCTTTAACGCAACCAGCATAATAGCAGCCTTATATCAATAATTCGCTATTTAAGTCCGAGGACGTCGGCCATTGAATAAAGCCCCGGCTTTCTGCCGATGAGCCATTGGGCCGCTCGTAATGCCCCCCGTGCAAAACCATCTCTGCTATGTGCGGTATGACTCAAGGTTATCGTTT
>CAYYFT010000326.1:0-1430 GCA_964471015.1 uncultured Pirellulales bacterium
GCCTCTCGGTTACGAATTCCTTTTGCATACTTATCATCTCCTAATGGATTGCTATCTATAAATTGTCTTAAATGCAACGATTTTATATTTATCATCTACTCCAAATTTTATAATATCTGAGCCATCTGTTATTTTTTCATTAAGATAAATTGTAACTGCTCCAATTCCCCCAGCATACGTGAAAGGAATTCTAATGCTCGGATATTTAGTCGAAATAAATTTATATCCTTCCAACTCAGGCTTTGCTTTTTTTATCATTTCTATACTAGAAGTCTCGGTTATTAACATTTTTGTTACTCCTATCTAAATATCTGTTTTTCTTTTCTTACTCAATCAATATTGCTGTCAGACTACATCTACATCCTGGATGGAGGGGCGGATAGGGCATTTCTCCTTCTGTATAGTCTAAATCGACATCAAGTCCCGTTGTATTAAACGATTTACCTAATCCCGCCTTCTTGCCATTCATAGCCTCACACTCAGGGCAAACTCTCTCATCCGCAGCCGTGAGCCAAGTCTTTCCAGAACATACTCCACTTTGGATATAGGCGAATTCCGCTCCCGCTGAAGCACTTCTAATAATTTCTGTCCTGGCTATCCTGGTCGCTCTGTATTTCTCAGCGAACCCGAACACCTTGTTAACTCTCTTAGCCAAATCGGGCATACCTTCGCCTAGCTTGACCCCCGCTATCAGCTGCTTTCTTAGCGAGTCTATCGTGGCATCGTTTGTCGCAAAGCTGAACTTGTCTGCATTCTTGCTTATGAATTCCTGGACACGTGGATTAGTTACATCGAAATCTATCCCAACTACTAAGTTAGTCAATTCGGTTTGGCCTACGTCCTCAAGCACCCCGCCGATAAAGGGCTTGCCATTGTCACTGAACCGCCTGCGCCACATCATCTCGGCGAAGAGCCAAGCACTAAGCCAATTCTGCTTTTGCAAAACGGGAAGCAACTGGCTCATAGCTGATTTAGCATGGCTCTTCAAGCATTCCCGTTCTATTTGTTTCGGATATTTCCCCATGTTAGAAAGGACTTCCTTCTCCTGCTGTCTGAACAGCCCCTTGAGCACCTTTGTGAACTTGACCTCGTATGGCCGAGTTCGCCTGATGAAGTTGCGCCAGATTATCAAACCCCTGTCGTCATCAATCCCCATAAGTATTTCGTCAACCAGAAAGTCTACGCTTTCCTTAATCTGCTTTACTAGCATCCTCGATTTTCCCTTCTTCTATCAACTCTTCACATATATCGACTACTAGCCTCAAGTCTAATTTAAGCTCCGTCACAATATCCAAATAATCTAGCTTTTTTCTCTCTATTAATAATCGCACTATTCTTAGCTTGGCTTCCTCTCTGCTGATAATATCCGTTCCCATAAGAGTGCTATTACTCATATCATACTCTATTGCTGGATTGCTTGCTGTATTATT
>CAYYFT010000327.1:0-1427 GCA_964471015.1 uncultured Pirellulales bacterium
GCACACTCAGCAGACAAATCGAGGGGTTTTTCGAAAAAGCCGAGGTCAAACCGATAAATAACGTTATTGCCTTTATCCTGCCGCACGCAGGCTACCAGTTCTCCGGCCAGACGGCGGCTTCTGCGTTGAAGACCACCGATGAAAAATATAAACGGGTCATTATTATTGGGCCAAGTCATCGTGTCCCTATGGAGGAGGTTCTAACTGTGCCGAGGGTAACTCATTACGAAACACCGCTCGGACAGATACCGCTGGATGTGGAATTTATAGATAAGCTTCTAAAATATTCGACATTTCAGAACGTGCCGCAAGTTCATAAATATGAACACAGTGTCCAGATTGAAGTGCCGTTGCTGCAGTATGCGCAGAAGGACTTTAAGCTCGTGCCTATTGTGGCCGGGGATTGCTCAGAAGAAACAATTGCCAAAGCTGGTAACATCCTTAAGAGTTTAGTTGATGAAGAGACTCTTGTAATCGCAAGTTCAGATTTTGTACACTACGGCCGCAACTACGGTTACGTGCCGTTTACGGAGAATATACCTGAACAACTAAAGCAGCTTGATATGGGGGCATACGAGCATATTAAGGCCTTGGATTGTAAAGGCTTTTTAGAATATCGTCGCAAAACCGGTGCAACAATATGTGGTTATGTTCCAGTTGCGATACTGCTTTCAATGTTAGACAAATCCGTTGAAGCTAAGTTGATTAAATATACAACTTCCGGCGAACTGACAGGTGATTTCACCAGTTCAGTTAGTTATCTTTCTATTGCTTTTTCCGGGAGGTGGGGAAACTCTTCTGAAATTGAACTGGAGACGAGCGTTCACGGATTGACTGAGGAGAATAAGAAGCAGCTTTTGACTTTGCCCCGCAAAACAATAATTTATGCGTTGCAGAACAGACGAGTCCCCCAGATAACTGAACTGGGCGTTACAATTAGTGATGAAATGAGCAGGCCGCGTGCGGCATTTGTTACCCTCAAGAAAAACTCTCAGCTTAGAGGTTGTATAGGAGATATTTTCCCACAGCGACCTTTGTATAGGTCGGTTATTATCAATGCAATTAATGCCGCTGTTAATGACAGACGTTTTCCTCAAGTAACAGAAGCCGAATGTAATGATATTACAATCGAGATATCTGTGCTGACGGCACCCAAACCTATCTCCTCACCGGATGAAATCAGAATCGGCATAGATGGTGTAGTGTTGAATAAGAATGGTCGCTCGGCCGTGTTCCTGCCCCAGGTTGCGCCCGAACAGGGCTGGGATTTAAATCAGATGCTCACACAATTGTCTCTGAAAGCAGGATTGGCAGCCGATGCCTGGAAGGAAGGTGCGAGCTTTCTCGTCTTCCAGGCTGATGTTTTCGGTGAGAACGAAAAATGAGATTTGCCCGCAGCTTGCTGATATTCAGTTTCGGCCTGTTTA
>CAYYFT010000328.1:0-1414 GCA_964471015.1 uncultured Pirellulales bacterium
GCCAGAATGCCTGCACTTCCCAGTGGTAAATTGCATCAATGCCAACGTGAAGCCATACACCAAGAACGCCGGATATGACCATTTTCCAAAAGCCGGTTTGATAAGCTATGTGAACTATTCGCATTATTTTTTCAAAGAAGCGCCGCAACGGATACGCCACAATGCCCCAGATGGCACCCACTACCGCACCCAATAACAGCGTGTGAAAATATCGGTGTGTCGGCAGCCCAAGTCCAAGCAGCCCTATGACCAGCACTTCAACATCAACAATGACATTGGCCAGCACAAACACAGGTATGTCAATATACTTTCTAAACACCAGCCCAATAAATCCGCTGGGCCCAAAATGATATGGCGTAATAGGTATCTGAATCCCGCTTCAAAAGATAACAAGTGTTAAAAGCTGCTTAAGCATTCATTTTTCTGCAGATAGCTTTGAACGTAGTCTTTTACTGCATCTTCGAGAGAAGTGATTTGATTTTTGTAGCCGGCTTTGTGGAGCTTTGTTATGTCGGCGCAGGTATAGTATTGATACTGATTGCGGATTGAATCAGGCATTTCGATGTATTCAATGTTCACACTTTTACCCATAGCGGCGAAAACCGCTTTTACAAGGTCGTTCCAGGTGCGTGCCTTGCCGGTGCCGATATTAAAAAGGCCGGTTATTTTCGGGTTGTCGTAGAAAAATAGTGTCATATCGACGGCGTCTTTTGCGTAGATAAAATCGCGAAGGTATTCGCCATCGGCGTAGTCAGGATTATGTGATTTGAACAGGCCGACTTTGCCTTTATCTTTTATCTGCTCAAAGGCCTTTAAGACGAAACTTCGCATGTCGGCCTTGTGATATTCGTTCGGGCCGAAGACATTGAAGTACTTCAAGCCAACGATTTTTTTTAACAGCCCCGTCTTTCTTGCCCACAGGTCGAAAAGCTGCTTGGAATGACCATACATATTTAAGGGTTGGAGCTGCTCGATTTTCTCTTCGTTGTCAGAAAAGCCTTCTAAGCCGTCACCGTAGGTAGCGGCGCTGGAAGCGTAGATAAAACGAATATCAGCGTCCATTGCCCATTGCGTTAATGTTTTGCTGTACTCGTAGTTATTTCTTCTAAGATATTCAGCATCTGCCTCAGTTGTGTCTGAACAGGCGCCCATATGAAAAACTGATTCGATGTCCGTGTTGATTTTTTTCTCAACAACTGTTTCCAGAAAATCATTTTTCTCCGCATAGTCAGCGAAGGATAAATTCACAAGATTTTCACACCTGTCTTTACCGTGCTCGTCAACTACTAAAATATCGGTAATACCTCGTTTGTTTAATGCAGCAATTAATGCTGAGCCGATAAAGCCGGCCCCGCCGGTAACTATTATCATTTACAAATCCTCTATGTCAGCCATTTAGTTTTCGTAAGCTTAA
>CAYYFT010000329.1:0-1408 GCA_964471015.1 uncultured Pirellulales bacterium
AAGAGTTTAGCTGGGAGAGGATTGCTGATAAATTGTTAGAAATATTTGGAAAGGATAAATAATGAAAACTAATATAATCTTAGACTTATGTGGAGGAACTGGAGCTTGGAGCAAGCCTTACAAAGACAATGGTTATGATGTTAGAAATATCACCTTACCCGAATATGATGTTAGAGATTTTTATCATTTCCCAAAAAATGTTTATGGTATTTTAGCTGCACCACCTTGCACTATGTTTAGCTTAGCAAGAACACGAGCAAAAACATCGAGAAATTTTAGAGAAGGAATGGAAGTGGTTATAGGTTGTTTGAAAATTATTTGGGAATGTCGTTTTGAGAATAAATTAGCTTTTTGGTGTTTGGAAAATCCTATGGGCTACCTAAGACAGTTTTTAGGGAAACCTGTATTTACTTTTGATCCTTGCGATTTTGGAGACCCTTATACCAAAAAAACGGATTTATGGGGATATTTCAATATACCAAAGAAAAGACCAATCAAGTTGAATGAAGACCAAATAAAAAGAAGTAAAATTGATAATAGAAAGTTGCCAAGCATCAGCGAAATCACAAGTAGTAAACAAGCAGATAGGCGGGCAATAACACCGCAAGGATTTGCTAAAGCATTTTATAAAGCTAATCAATAAAAGATTAGAAGCAGAAAAGACTTTATGGAAGATTAAGGATAAATAATGAATAACCCGAATACCGAGAAGTGCTGGGATGAGAAGTTTAAAAATGAAAACTAGCTTTATAAAAGAATTAGAAAAAGAGTTCGGGAAGGAAATCGGGTTGCATAGCTGTATGTTATTTGAGAAGGACTTCCGACAATTCATTGACAAGATTAAGCCTAAAATATTCGTTGACATAGGAACTTTCAAGGGGTTAAGTGCGGGATTCGTTGCCAAATACTATGCAGATATAGTTTATACATTCGACATTGACAGGGGCGAGGGGCTGATAGGGCACGGACTCTCAAGGGAATGCGGTCAGAAAGAGCTGGGAATAAAGTATAAAGTGTGGGATTATCTAGAGGTGCGGGATAAGATAAGAGAGTTCACCTTAAATCCGAACACACAGTATCAGGAGAAGAAAGTTATATTAGACAATATTCAATTTGATATGGCTTTGCTAGACGGCGACCATCAGTATAAATATGTCAAACAAGATTTTGAGCTAGTTAAGAAATGCGGAGCTGTTATATTCGATGATTACTTCTGGGCTAACGGAGATGACGTGAGGAGATTTCTTTGTGAGTTATCGAGACAGGGAGAGTATATAAAAGTAGGAGAGAGATTCGCATTGTGGAGGTCAAGTAATGGCAGGTAGCAGTTTTAAGTGGGACGATAAGAAATTTAGAACGGAAGTCAATCAGAAGGTAAAAGCTAATATGGAGAAGGCTTGTCTTTTAG
>CAYYFT010000330.1:0-1407 GCA_964471015.1 uncultured Pirellulales bacterium
ATTGACCCTAAGACAGTAGATGTAATCGTCCTTTCCCACATTCACTACGACCATATCGGCGGATTAAGTGATTTTTTGAAGGTCAATTCTAACATCACCGTTTACATGCCAAAGTCTCTGCCCAAAAGCGTTAAAGACCAAATCACCAAGGCCGGCGCCAAATTGATTGAGGTTCACAAGCCAATAAAAATCTGCAAAGATATCTATTCTACCGGCGAGTTAGGGACCTTTATAAAAGAGCAATCCCTTATAATAAAAACATCTAAGGGGTTGGTAGTAATTACAGGTTGTGCTCATCCAGGGATTGTAAATATAGCTAAGAAGGCAAAAGAGATGCTTAAAACTGATGTTTATTTGGTGTTGGGCGGCTTCCATTTGTGCTGGATGAATACCTGGCAGATAAAGGGGATTGTCAAGGGACTAAAAGAACAAAAGGTCAAGAGAGTGGCTCCTTGTCATTGTTCGGGCGATCTTGCTAGAAAACAGTTTGAAAAAGTCTATGGAAAAGACTTTGTTCTCTCAGGTGCAGGGAAAAAGATAACGATAAAAGATGCTTTCTAATTCTATAAAATTACTAATAGCTGGTTTTACTATGGGCTGGGGTCCGTGTCTTACTTATACCGCTCCATTGCTTTTGCCCTATATTGGAGCGACAAAGAGAAATTGGCAGGATGGTTTGAGAGTTGCTTTATTATTTTCAATTGGCAGACTTTTAGCACTTTCTATTTTGGGCGGACTTGCGACCGTAGCCTTCGGTTTTATTAATCAATTTTTCCCGCCTCAAAAGTCCGGCTGGCTATATTTAGTTTCAGCCGGCTTTATGATAACAATAGGCATTCTTATCATCTTGGGCAAAGGGTTTAAAATAGGCATTGGAAAGAGCATCTTAGATAAAGGCACTACAAGCATGTTTCTATTTGGTTTTTTGATGGGCATTGCTCCTTGCGTTCCTTATGTGGCAATCCTCACCTATATTGCCTGCATTGCAGAAAATGCGGTTTTGACAGGCATATTGTACGCTGCGGTGTTTGCCATAAGTACAGCAACTGCTCCCATAGTATTAGGGACTTTAATGGGTATCATCCCAGGAAAATTATTTAAGCCGGCTAAATTGCTCAGAACTTTTCAGCTAATTTGTGGAGTTGCTCTCGTTCTCTTTGGATTTCAGCTTGTCTATTATGTATCGAACCTGCTGAGTTAAAGAACGAAGAATAAAGAACAGAAAGTGAAATTTTCCTCTGTGAAGAAAAAAAAGAAAGACGCAAATGGAGAAACAGTTGTCTTTTAAAGATTACGCTATAGTTTCTTGTGGGACGCTTGCACCGGAGCTGAATTATCTGAGAAAGCAGGGTTTTTTAGATGCCAAGAAGATTGTGTATACAAAGCCTAGACGACACGAGATTCCTA
>CAYYFT010000331.1:0-1398 GCA_964471015.1 uncultured Pirellulales bacterium
TTGGTGTTCTGTCATATTATCTGCCTCTGCATTTTTGCCTGCTATTTTCTGATTTGCAGCCGCATACCTCGGTTTTTTCACGCTTGGGGAAAAGCATATTGTTGATTCCGCAATAGCAAGTAACCCACCCAATAAATTGGGGGGCTAATTGTTAATAAAATAGGCGGAAAGAGGGGAGAAGTCAAGAGGGTTTTGTGGATAGTTTGGAACGCCTGAAAACGTCAACTCTCTCGAAGTGAGGAGGGAAGAAGCGAACCTCGCGCAGGCAACCCCCGGCAGAGCCGGGGGCTATATACAAACGCCCGGACGACGAGCGTTGAAGGGTAAGCAATCCTCGCCCCGATGGGATAGCTATTAGTTGTTAGTCGCTGGTCGATAGTCGATAGTAAAAAAGGGCGTAAGAGAATTAGCGAATTAGAGAATTGGTGTCTGGGGCCCAGATAAAAGAGTTCTGGGACACCCGCCAACGGATTGCGGGTGCAGGCAAGGCAGACGGGGATAAATACAAGGTGTAAAGGCAGGCCTTGACATATCCGGTTCGGCGTAATACATTACGTGTTTCTACATTTCCCTGTGGAACTTTCTGCTGGGTCAATGTGTTAAAATATTACTTGAAAGGAGATTTTTAACAATGGCAGAGAAGAGGGTATATTTCTTCGGTAACGGTAAAGCTGAAGGCAATGCAAAAATGAAGGAGATTCTGGGCGGTAAGGGAGCGAATTTGGCAGAGATGACCAACGTTGGAGTGCCGGTGCCGCCGGGCTTTACTATCAGTACCAAGATGTGCCGTGAATATTACAAATCAGGCGGTAAATGGCCAAGCGGGCTGGCAAAGGAAGTCGATAAGAACATTGCCAAGCTGGAAAGGGCAATGGGCGCAAAGTTAGGCGATGCCAACAAGCCGTTGTTAGTTAGTGTCAGAAGCGGCGCCGCTGTGTCTATGCCCGGTATGATGGATACGGTGCTTAACCTCGGGCTAAACGACGATGTGATTGCTGGCATTATTAAAAAAACCTCAAACCCGAGATTCGCATACGATATATATCGCCGGTTTATAGATATGTTCGGCGACGTTGTGATGGGCTGCGACCACGAGTATTTCGAGCGGGTTATCGACGCCGCCAAGAAAAAGGCCAGGGTCAAACTCGATAATGAGCTGTCCGCTGAGCAGTTGAGAGAAGTTGTCGAACAATATAAAAAGGTTTACAAAAAACACGTCGGCAAATTGTTCCCACAGGATGGGCAAACCCAGTTGAAACACGCTATCAACGCAGTGTTCGGTTCGTGGAATATCGAACGAGCGGTTAAGTATCGCCAACTCAATAATATTACCGGCCTGCTCGGTACAGCTGTGAACGTTCAGGCGATGGTCTTCGGCAATATGGGTGAGGACTGCGG
>CAYYFT010000332.1:0-1383 GCA_964471015.1 uncultured Pirellulales bacterium
CTTTACCAGACAGCTGCCGATGCTTATGAATACTGTGCTGAGTTGTTCAGCTATCTTTATCCTTCGCAGCAGCTGCCGCCTTATATCTATATTTCCTCGATGCTTAGCAGCTACAATACCCTGCGAAATCAACATAGATGCCTGCAACTTGCTTCCCAGTTCCGCCAGAGTGGGCGATTTGACCTGTTTGTCGAAGCTATTGCCGGCAAAGCAGCGGTCAGAATCGGTGATACCGAACAGGCAAATCGAATATTCCAGACCGCTGAAGAAAAAATCAATAACCAATTACCAATAACCAATTACCAATCTATTGCCTGGTTTTATTGTTTTGCTTCGCCGGATGCAAATAAAGCGCTCGATTGGGCTAACAAGGCTTATTCAACCGAGCCCAACTCAGCAACGGCAGCCTCTCTTTTGGCTTATTCGCTTGTGATGAGTGAGCAGATAGAATGGGCCAAGCTGCTTATCGATAATTATGAGCATAACCAAATCGCAGAGTTAGCACTCGCTCAGATTCAACTGGCCAATGGTCAGAGAGATTTAGCTATTAAGACCTTGAAGTCAGCAATCACCAGAGACCCCGGCTCGCTGGAGGCCGAACGAGCTAAAGAGATTCTGGCCCTGCACGGTGGCGAGTATATCCCGCCAGTCGACGTTGATATGACCTTGGCGGCGTTAAGAAGTAGCTTCGGACAAACGCTTGTCCCCGCATTTATTAGGCCGGAGAAAATTATTTCAGCTCAACTGAACCTTCGCGGCAGCGAGTTTTCCTATGGCAGCAAGTTCGGCGGCACTGTCGCAATAACAAATAACTCTTCCGAGCCGCTCGTGGTCTCCGACGACGGATTGTTCACCGGCAGCATTCGAATTGATGCTAATCTCAGCGGTGACCTTAATAAGAAGCTCCCGAACCTCGTATCTATCAAGATTAGGCCTGCTTCGCCTATCGAGCCTAGCGAGAGTATCTTTATTCCTCTGCATCTGCTCGCCGGCGAACTTAAGCGGATGCTGCTTATACATCCGCAGGCATCCATTGACATAGAATTCACGCTTTATCTCGACCCTGTAACCAACGAACAAGGCCGGATAACCAATCACCTGCGAGATTTAGAACCAACTAAGGTCGTCGTAAGGCGTTCCGGGGTTGAGCTTACCGGAAGATTCTTGCGAAACCGGCTTAATTCACTCACAAGGGGCCGGCAGGGCCAAAAGATTAGAGTCGCTCAGCTTTTTACAGGCCTTCTGATGGAGCAGCAAGCAATGGCAAATCGTGAGCCGCTTTATAAATTTATGTATGCCGACTGGATGCCGGCTTTGCTGAAAGCCGCATTGTTACATAACCTCACCTATGACGATTGGGTCACCAACGTGTATACTATGGCT
>CAYYFT010000333.1:0-1371 GCA_964471015.1 uncultured Pirellulales bacterium
TGGAATATCTGGTCGAAACTTCGCTGCAAAAAAGTCGAATAGATACAGACGACGGGCTTTAAGCCGCTTTTGGCAAAACCTGCTGCAATATCCACCGCAACGCTTTCAGCGATACCAACATCATAAAACCTATCGGCGAATCTTTTTCGAAATTCGGCCAGCCCGGTTCCATCGCACATTGCCGAGGTTATAGCGACAATTCTGCTGTCCTTTGAAGCCAGCTCGGTTAGATACTGACCAAATGCATCAGTGAAGCTGCGCCTTGTCGCGGCAGAGACCTCTATGGTGTCTCCATTTATTTTGAAAGGCCCGGTCGAGTGAAACCTTCGGGGGTCATCGTCAGCAGGAGTGTAGCCCCGGCCCTTCTTTGTATAAACATGCAAAATTGCAGGGTGATTCAAATGCAACGAAGCCTTGAACAATTTTATAAGCGACTCAATGTCATGGCCGTCAACGGGACCAAAGTATGGGATGTTCAGGCTCTCGAACATCTGACTGGCCGGGAAGACCATACGAATACTCTTTTTGATTTTCTCAATCGCTTCCTCGACACTTTTACCGACAAGGGGCATATGTTCGAGGATATTTCTGGTGGTTTTTCGCAAATCCTCATAGGTCTGGCTCAGCCGGACCTTGGAGAAGTATTTTGCCACTGCGCCCTGTGTAGCATCGATTGCCATCGAGTTATCGTTGAGGACTATAAGTAACTGCCTCTTTACTAATCCGAGATTATTCAGCGCCTCGAAAGAGGGGCCGTTTACGATACTGGCATCTCCGACGAGTGCTACGATTTTATCGTCTCTTCCGCTTTTAACCTGCCCCATCGCCATTCCAATTGCCGTCGCTATCGATGTTCCTGCGTGGCCTACAGCAAACTGGTCGTATATGCTTTCATCCGGATTTGGAAAGCCGCTTATCCCGTCGCTTTTGCGAAGTTTGGTGAAATCATTTTTTCTGCCGGTGATGATTTTGTGCGTATAACACTGATGGCCAACATCCCAAAGTAGCTTATCGACTTTGAAATCGAAAACATAATGCAGCGCCAGCGTCAGTTCCACTGCGCCAAGGTTGCTGGCTAGGTGTCCGCCGGTTTTGCTAACCGAGGCAAGAATAAACTGGCGTATCTCCTCCGCCAAGGTCTTGAACTGGTGCACGGACAGCTTCTTCAAGTCATCAGGGCTGTCTATTTGTTCCAACAGGTTAGCCATTAAAAATTCTTCCGATTACCTTGTTCTTTTCAGCAGGGCGATTGCGAGCTTTCTGAGGGCGTCGGCTTTTTGGCCGAACGGTTCCAATACCGCTACCGCTTCATCGGTGAGCTTTTTCTGTAATTGCCTTGATTTTTCCGTTCCGATTACGGCTGGGTAAGTT
>CAYYFT010000334.1:0-1361 GCA_964471015.1 uncultured Pirellulales bacterium
TTAGTTCTCCTTTGTGACAAGTTTCTGATGAGGCGGCCACTCTGTACCAAGCATCCTCAATGCTTCCTTCTTGGTAGTGGCAAAAGTAGAATCTCCACGCTCATCAAGCCTTCTGGCAATATACCCTTTGTGCCTTTTACTGTAAAAAACTTCGTATGGTATTGATGGTTTTATTTTAGTTCTCCTTTGCTAGCTCTATCACTGTCTCCATTTCCCTCATAGCTTCTTTTGGTGTATCTCCGAAGGCGGACAGTGTGTGCATTCTTGCCAATCTAGCAATATAACCCTCGTCATCCTTGCTGTAGAAAAGGTCAATATTCTCCTTCTGGATTGTGTCAATATAAGTATACATAATTAATTCTCCTTTACTTTTTTGTCTCTATTAACCTTTCTCTTATCTTGCCCGATATGGATTCGGCTAGCTCCCTTAAGTCCTCGCCGCTTGCTGACTCAAAAGGCGTCATATTAAGGGGAAGGATAGGCCACTCCCCCCAGGTTACAGGCTCGTTCCCGTCAATCTTGCGTTCCTGGTTTATACTAGAATAGCCTGTTTTAAGATTACTTTCCCTTTCTGTCACTCTGAACTCCCTGTCAAGCGGGATATTCTCCTCAAACACACAAAATAACTTACTGTCATAAATCGGCAGGAGCTTCTCAGTTATCTTCTGCTCCATCAGCCTCAACCTAGGGGATATGGTGTCGCTCTGGTACATTAGCTCGCCGGTCTCCATATTAGCTCGGTTAACATGCTCAGTGGTCATCTTGGTCATCGGCACACCGAAAATAGTCGCTATCTCATTCATAGTCATCCCTCTGCCTACTAGGAAGCTCAGCTCCTTCGGGCTCCAGCCCAGCTCCTTCAAGTCCATTCCGCCTGGTAAGACTCCCACCTTTCCTGACGACTTTACCCCTCCATAAGTATCCTGCCACATCTTGGTAAACCTCTCCCTTTCGGGCTCCTTCACGGTTATACCCTTTTCCATTTTGAAAATAATGTCTGGCCTGGCCTGATTCTTGAATAGGGCTATTTCGTAGTCCTTGATGTACTGGTTGACGTCCACCGCGTTGGCTGCCCCCTGGAGCGGCCCCATTCCGTAGAGTATGTCATTGGGGTTGGGGAATCTGAAATGAACTATCTCTTCTGGCTCATATCGGGTAGGCTCGCCAAAACCTGATTGTCTTAACTCAAAATGGTCAATGAAGGTCTTCTTAGAAGGGATTATCTTTACTCGGTTGGCAGGCAATACCCATACACCAGCAGGGATATATCTGCCGTTTTCCCCCCGCATATTGGAGGGAATAAGATACCAATAAGAATTGCCAGTTAGCTCAAGGAACATTTGAGTTTCGCCTTTCAGGTC
>CAYYFT010000335.1:0-1357 GCA_964471015.1 uncultured Pirellulales bacterium
CCGGCATATTGACCGTTGGTAAATTTATCGAATGCTTCATCATGAAATCTTTGCCATGATTCGACCTCGTTACCGGGATTTATAGGATAAAACAGGGCATCATTGGCTTTGGCTGCCTTCATATCTCCCGGCGCATCGCCAATCATCAAAACGTGGTTCTTTTCATACTTACCTTTTGTGGCGAAATTGAGGTGCTCGGCTTTCGTGCCCATCTCCTGACCGGCTATAACCTCTACGTATTTGGCTATGTCATGTTCTTCCCACTCGCGCGTAAGTGCCTCGCAGGGTGTGGCCGAAACTACGATAACATCGGCCTGCGGTGCGATTTTTTGCAGACTTTCGCACACGAATGGAAACGGCGGCATACCCTTGACAGTTTCACCAATGGCCCAGTTGACTCGCTCGCTCCAGGCAAGCGCAAGTTCCAGCTCACGTTTGGCCTGTGGTTCTTTAGCTTGGTCAATAGCTTTTTTTAGACCCTCATTGCTCAGCAGACTGTTAGGGTCATCAACCCAGGCAAAGTAGTGCGGGTATTGTGGAACCTTAAAGCTCCTTGCCTTGGTCATCGGATGATTAGGCAGCAGTTCCGCTATGATTCGCTTGGCTGTTTTGTGTCGGTTGGCACCGCGAGTCCTGCTGAACAAATCTGCAAATTCTTTGCATTCGCGCGCCGCTTGCGCTACCGGCTGTAGGCCGAAATACGCTATCAGCCAGGGACAAAAACATTCCCGCTGCTTTATCCCCATTGTATCGAAGGCGCACCCGTCCGAGTCGATACCAACAAAAAAGTCGTATTTCGGCTTAAATTCTTTCAATGCTTTTGCCGGGTCAGTCACTTTAGTCTCCTGAAAATAAATAGAAATTTAAACTCCGCCGAAAGCTGAAAATCCTCCGTCAATGGGAACAACGATACCTGTAACAAACTTTGCTGCATCGCTTAGCAGCCACATAACGGTTCCAATCAGCTCTTCCGGCTGGCCGAATCTTCCCATCGGCGTATGTTCTATTATTGTTTTACCGCGAGGTGTTAATTCACCGCTCTTTTCATCGGTTAAGAGAAAACGGTTTTGCTCGGTTAAAAAGAACCCCGGCGCAATCGCATTGACGCGGATATTTTTAGAATAATTTTGACACATATGCACCGCAAGCCATTGCGTAAAATTATTAATTGCAGCTTTGGCGGCCGAGTAAGCCGAGACTTTGGTCAAAGGACGAAAAGCGCTCATGCTGGAGGTATTCAATATTATACCACCGTCGTTTTCCGCCATCTCTTTGCCGAATACCTGTGTCGCCAGCAGAGTGCCGATGAAATTCAGCTCGAAAACAAATCGAATAGCCTCCGGAGGCAAATCAAAAA
>CAYYFT010000336.1:0-1337 GCA_964471015.1 uncultured Pirellulales bacterium
CCCCATATTGCCGGGCCGTTAGCATTCATGCAATAAAGCGACCTAAGATACAATTGGCTTAAAATGAGATAAATTCGTAATCTTTGAAATTTGCACGAAATGCTAACAGCAAAAATAAGATTTTCTATTTACCATTATGATTCACAGTAATTTGTTAACTACTAAATATGCTTAATGATAAAAACGAATAAGGTATCATGCTAAATACAACTTATAATGAAATTACTAGTACCAAAAGAAAAAGCTATTAAAATCATTAGCCAAAGGGTTCTGGACTTGAATTCAATGAATTTCAATCCAAAAGCATGGCAAGATAGGACCGTCCTTGATTTACAGGAAATATTTCCTATTGGTTCAACTCAATGGTTACAAGTTAGCCAAATTCGATTTGACACATATGTTTCAAGTGAAAAATCAAAAGTATTAAATGAGGCAAAAGAGACAGCGAGACAACTTCTGCTTACCTACATAGATTTTATTGAGAATTATTCTGAGACTAGCACACAGAAAACAATTATTGTCGATGACAATTATCAACTTAAATACATTAACCTTTTATCCGAATGGAACAAGCTTGTGCCTGGATACAATCAATTACTTGAAAATGAAAAAGTCTTGAGAAATGAGATTCTGTCAAAAGAAAAAGAAATAGAAAATACGAATCAGGAAATTCAACGGATTCAAGACAATACTATTCCTTTTGACAAATTAACCTTCTCAAAATTGATTAAAGCAATTTTTAATATGCCTGTCGCTCAAATTATTGTCTTCTTTGGAATAATAATTTCATTAATTGGTGGCTCATTCGCTTTAGGTAAAACTTTTCAAGAGAATGCTTCGAATGCCGAGCAATATGAAATTAAGAAAGAACGAGACGATCTTAGAAAAGAGACTCTTAGCTTGGAAAACGAAATAAGAAGACTTAAACAAATCAATAAAGGTTCTGATTCACTTTTAATAAAATAAGTACAAACATCCAACACAGGCGGGAGGAAAATTTAAAATAAGCACGAAATGCTAACACGGACAATATGGGTAAGTTGTTTGTCACACTTTTTGCTTTTGTTCCTGCACTCAAGACAAATTTGTAATGGTTGTTGCACCCGGACACGCGCATCTGCACGCAATTAAAATCCTGCACCTTGACAAATTTCTGGCTCCGTTCAACATTGTACCGCGACACTGCGCCAGTGCCCACCACCAACATTGTAACCGGGGATAAATTCGCGGCTCCGATTAAACTTGTACCGCGACACGCGTAATGCTCAATAAAATTTGTACTCGGATGGCAAAAAGTGCGCCATACCCTCCTTGCACCGTGACAGCTTTGTGGCTAA
>CAYYFT010000337.1:0-1332 GCA_964471015.1 uncultured Pirellulales bacterium
AATGCCTCCAGCCGTTGAATAATACCCTTGGTATAATCCAGCCTGTCTATAGATATAATTGTTTTCCGGTCGCCTACTTTTTTGCGGGTTGTGGTCCGTATTTTCTTGACCTTCGGGTCCTCGACAGCACCGGCGTATCTGTCGTAGTCAATCCCCATTGGGAACGCATCCACTTTTACGACCCTGTTACCTGTAACCAATGTGCCCATAGAGTGCTCAGCTGCCGCTATTCGCGCTGCGCTGCTGAGAAAATGCCGAACATAGTCATATGTATGAAAACCTATCAGGTCTGAACCGAGCAGTCCTTTCAGTATTTCTTTTCGCCAGGGCAGGAGACGAAACATCTCAAAAGAGGGAAAGGGTATATGCAGAAAGAACCCAATTTGTGCCTTTGGGAGCTTGCTTCTTAGAAGCTCCGGCAGCAGCATCAAATGATAATCATGAATCCAAATGTAATCGTCAGGCTCAACTACCTTTACAATAGCATCCCGAAAAGCCTCATTAACTCTCTTGTAAGCCTGCCAGTATCGGTCTTCATATACCGTGTATAAAGGAAAATAATGAAAGAGAGGCCAAATGGTTTTGTTACAGAAGCCGCGATAGAAATCCTGAATGTCTTTTGCAGAGAGGAAAACACAACGGCAATTCTGCTTTTTAAGCGTATTTGAAATTTGCCGCTTCTCTGGTTGTGAAATTTTATCCGCAGCTATACCCGGCCAGCCTATCCACTGGCTTTGGTGAGCCTCGCCGCACGAGGATAGTCCCGTAGCTAACCCACCTGCACTCGGCTGAAAGTGCAAATCATTGACACGCTTGACAACACTAACAGGCAGCCTGTTTGAAACTATTAGCAATCTGCCTATCATCATTTTTAATCATACACCATAGTTGCAATCAATTCCATAATTTTTTGCGGTCTCCGAAAAATAGGTCGTGGGATGATGAAGATTTTAAGAGGCCAGTTACGTTTTTCTTGCTTTTCCGTGGTGATGCTTCTACATTACCTATTTGAATTGTTGTATGCTGTGTGATTTCGAATCGTTGGCATTTTTTTACCTTGGCCTTTAAGAAAATGTACTCGAGCTCTCTTTCTCTAATGCGCAGGAAAGTCCTGGTTATGGGCCTTGGGCGGTTCGGAGGCGGTGTTGATGCTGCCAAATTTGCCGCAGGTGCCGGCGCAAAAGTAGTAATAACAGATTTGTCAACAGAGCAGCAGCTAAGTGAGTCCATAGAAAAGCTCAGAGAATTTCCTGATATAGAATTCCATCTCGGCTTTCATAACGCTGCTGATTTCAAGCAGGCTGATATTATCATAGTCAATCCCGCAGTGCC
>CAYYFT010000338.1:0-1328 GCA_964471015.1 uncultured Pirellulales bacterium
TAGCAATAGAGAAGGCAATGGCAAATGCGCAGATAGAACCGGAGGATTTAGACCTAATTGTCCCGCACGGGACGGGGATAGCTGCCGATGACCTGGCTGAGACAACAGCGATTGAGGCGGCTCTCGGCAAAGCAGCAACGAAAGTAGCAGTCTGGCCTACCAAAAGTATGCTGAGTAACACGGGGGCAGCAGGCGGAGCACTTGACGTTATAGCCGCAGCTTGCGCAATGGCCAATGGTAAAATACCTGTTGCAAAGAATTGCGAAAGAAAAGCAGCAGGATGTAATTTAAATATCGTGAAGCAACCGCTTGAGACCAACATTCATCACGCATTATGCTGCAGCTATACGTATGGTGGGCAAACGGCTGCGGTGGTTCTGAAAAAACTGGATTGAATATCCAATATCGAAC
The DNA here is from genome assembly GCA_964471015.1 of uncultured Pirellulales bacterium. Classification (GTDB taxonomy): domain Bacteria; phylum Planctomycetota; class Phycisphaerae; order Sedimentisphaerales; family Anaerobacaceae; genus CAYYFT01. Next base: position 412 of record CAYYFT010000338.1, read on the forward strand.
AAGGAATTACGAATTACAAAGAAAAAGGAATCTTGCGGGTCGAATAAATGACTGAGAGGGTAGTAATAACGGGGATGGGTATTGTTTGTCCTTTAGGGCACGATGTAGAAACACTCTGGCAGGCAATTTTGGCAGGCAAAAGTGGAGTAGCTAAAACAACCATTTTCGACGCCTCGACTTTCCCTACGACATTCGATGCTGAAGTTAAGGATTATGACCTTACAAAATATACAAAAAATCCACAGCTACACAAACACAGCAATCGGGGTTCCGGGTTTGCTATCGGCGCAGCGGCCCAGGCGTGCAGACAGGCGAAGATTGATATTGAAACCAACGAACCGGCTGACGGGATAAACCGCAGCAGGATGGGGGTTTACCTCGGGGCGGGTGAAGGCTCTGTTGATAATGATGTGTTTTTCGAGGCCATAGTTAAGGGTTGGAACAGCGAAAATAATAAGATGGACTGGGAGAAGTGGGCAGAGGTAGCATTCGGTAAGATGACGCCAATGCGTGAGCTTGAGCAGGAGCCGAATATGCCGGCTGCCCATATTGCGATGCTTACAGGTGCGCGCGGGCCGAGCCGAAGCTGTCTTACGGCCTGTGCGGCCAGCACTCAAGCGGTCGGCGAAGCAACGATGATGATTCGCAGGGGCGATGTGGATGTAGTAATTGCGGGCGGGGCGCACTCAATGATACACCCGCTGGGTCTTACCGGCTTTAATCGCCTTACGGCACTGTCGACAAGAAACGACAGCCCCGAAACAGCTTCAAGGCCGTTTTCAGCCAGCAGAGATGGTTTCATCCTCGGTGAAGGTGCGGCGATAGTAATTCTCGAATCGTTAGAGTCAGCGAAGAAAAGAAAGGTGGAAATTTTAGCTGAGGTCATCGGCTACGGCAGCAGCTCCGATGCGTTCAGA
>CAYYFT010000339.1:0-1324 GCA_964471015.1 uncultured Pirellulales bacterium
ATCGAGCCGGTGCGAATTAACAAAAAAGACTGGCGGGCGTGGGTGGTGCTGACAGGGAGAGAAAACTTCGGCCTGCTCAAAAAAAGACACAGAGCCAGAGCAAATAGTTGAACATAATTTGTGCAAAAAGGGATTAAACTGCAAAACGTATTATGCAATTAGCGCCTCGGAAAGAACTGTCGCTTTTTGACTCCACCTGCATTATCGTTGGCATCATTATCGGTGTCGGCATCTACCAGATGACACCGGATGTTGCCAAAGGAGCATATTGCTGGTGGGGCGTCTTAGTCATTTGGCTGGCGGGAGGACTAATCTCGCTTTTCGGCGCTCTGGGTTATGCCGAACTTGCCACAGCGTATCCTCAAGAAGGGGGCGATTATGTGTATCTTAGCCGGGCGTACGGCCGATGGGCAGGCTATTTGTTCGGCTGGATTCAGCTTGCAATTGTCCGGCCCGGCGATATTGCCATAATGGCATTTGCATTTGCGATGTATGCACGCACAATCTACGACCCGCTGGTTAACTATCACTTCTCATACAGCCAACGTATTTATGCAGCTATAGCTACCGTGATTTTGACCGCCATAAATGTTCTGGGCGTCAAAGAGGGCAAGTGGACGCAGAATATTCTTACAACAGTCAAGGCGTTAGGACTATTAGCTATCGTTGGCGTGGCGGTCGTCGGGCCCCAAGGTTCGCCTATACCAGAGACTTTTGAACCATTCCCGATTAGCCTGGCTCTGATATTTGTGCTATTTACCTTCGGGGGGTGGAACGAAATGGCTTACGTGGCAGCCGAAGTAAAAAACCCGCGTCGCAACATTGTCCGCTCATTGGTGCTCGGCTCGGCTGCCGTTACTGTGCTGTACTTATTGGTTAATGGCGCATTTCTCTATACGCTGGGTTACAGAGGTCTGGCAACCTCCAAAGCAGTAGCAACCGATTGTGTCTCAATGGTCTTTCCTGAAATAGGAGGCCAACTAATTAGTGCTTTGATTTGCATCTCCGCATTGGGGGCTGTCAATGGCTTGATTTTCACCGGCGCACGGATTTCCTATGCGCTTGGTGCAGAACATCGGGCCTTTGGTATTTTAGGCAGGTGGCACGGCCGCACGGGAACGCCCATCTGGGCACTATCTGTGCAAGGGGCAATAGCGGTAGCTATTATTTTAATTTTTGGCTCATTCGTGGATACTATCCTTTATACCGCAACAGCGGTTTACTTGTTTTACCTTGCAACCAGCGTGTCGGTCATCGTTTTGCGCTATAAGGAGCCAAAAACCGAACGTCCCTATCGGGTAACTGGCTATCCCGTTACGACACT
>CAYYFT010000340.1:0-1323 GCA_964471015.1 uncultured Pirellulales bacterium
TATTGCCGGGCCGTTATAGTGCATTCGGGGCTTGTGACTGACGCCAAATTGACTGAGACAAACGCACTATAACTCTCAAAAATGTATATAGTTTGAAATAATTAACCAATGCTATTAAATCATCGAATTATGATTATAAAAACTTTTATCGCTTATATACCATTGCTTTTAATTCTAGCTTGTTCAGATAATAAAAAAAAGCCAAATGAAAATATCAAATCAACCGATATAATTAAGGAATCACATGAACAAAAGAAAGACACGTTAAAGAATAGGACCTTAGTATATCAGATAGAAAATAGAAAAATATTTATTGTTAAAGACTCCTCAAAATATTCCTCAGAATTTCTTAATGACTTAAGAGGATTATCCTCCGGATTTGATACTATAAAACTCATCGACGATAAAATAATTGTAAAATCAAGACCATTTAATGGGACTAGCTACATTAAAAGTGTTGACACCGTAAATATTCCAATAGTACCTCCGCTAAATAAACGACTTAAATACAAAAAAGTAGAAGAAAATAAAATCTATGACCTATCCATTGAAAGAATAAGCTATTCAAATATCGAATATAATTTAAGGATAAATGATTCAATTTTAAAAAGCGGTCAATTAGTTTTAACAGGGGGGATTATTCTGGGTATGGAATTTGATGAGGACGAGCAAGGAATGGCAATTCCTGTAATACAGTATATAGACAAAAGTAATTGTTGGAGTATCATCAGGATTGATGCAGTTACTCAAGAGTATGTAAATTTTGAAGTTATATGCTGGAATAACTCGAAAGATTCTTTTAATATTCAAAGACTTAAACAAGAACAATAAAACGCACTATAACACGGACAATATTGGTAAGTTGTTTGTCACGGTTTTTGCTTTCCTGCCTGCCGGCAGGCAGGTGCTCCTGCACCCAAGACAAATTTGTAATGGTTCTTGCACCCGGACACGCACATCTGCACGTAATTAAAATCCTGCACCGTGACTAATTTCTGGCTCCGAGACAACTAGTACCGCGACACTGCGCCAGTGCCTGCCACCAACTTTGTAACCGGGGATAAATTCATGGCTCCGATCAAACTTGTACCGCGATCGCGCCTGCACGCAATAAAATTTGTACCATGACGGCAAAAACACGTGCCATACCCTCCTTGCACCGGGACAGTTTTCTGGCCCCGAGTACTCGGGGTACCAGTATCCTGCCCGGTGCTATCGTCGGGTAACACAACCTCCCCATATTGCCGGGCCGTTAGGCATAAGCATTTACGCTCCTGCACGGATGACAAATAAAAAGTACCTTTATTGAAAATTATCAATTCA
>CAYYFT010000341.1:0-1314 GCA_964471015.1 uncultured Pirellulales bacterium
ATATGGTTTTTGAATATTTCTATACTGTTTTTGAACGTTTTCGAATATTTTCGAACGTTTGCTTGTAAAACAGCGCCGTTGACCCCTTTCAGGCTGTTTTACGATTTGAACTACCCCCTACCTTATACCCCATCCCCTAACTATTGTCCAAACCTCCTATTTTAGCATCTCTTTCAATCGCTCAAATTCCCCTTTTTTCATATGGTAACTATGCCCCTCATCGGGAAATTCGCCGCTTTCTACCTCTTTTGCGTACCTTTTGAATGCCCCGATTGTCGCCTCAGCCAAATTGCCGTAACTCTTTGCAAACTTAGGACTTGGCCCCTGCCCCAGCCCCAAAATATCAGGCGCAATCAGTATCTGCCCATCACAGCCGCTCCCCGACCCGCAGCCAATCACTGGCACTTCAGAGCGTTTTGTAATAATCTCCGCCACCTCCGCAGCCGCCCCCTCGATTAACAACGAGCTGGCGCCGGCGTTAGCCATTTGCTCAGCAAGACTTACCAGTTCCGCAGCCAACTCAGCAGTAGTGGCCTCCGCCTTGAATTTCCCGATTTTACTTATACTCTGTGGCCTTATCCCGATATGCGACATAACAGCCATACCAGCATCGCTAACTGCTTTGATTACATCGAGATACGCACTGCTGACCTCGATTTTTATCATTTGTGCCCCCGCCTCAGCAACGAACCTGCCGGCGTTCCTTACCGCCTCTCCTATACCAACCTGATAGGACAGAAACGGCATATCAGCCACCAGATATACATTCGGCGCCCCTCGCCGCACCGCTGCCGTTATGGCAACCATAAAATCCATTGTCGCCGGCAGCGTCGAGTCGAAACCAAGTACAGCCTGAGCCGCTGAATCGCCCACCAATATCATCTGCACATCGGTTTGAGAGACTAATTTGGCCGTGGTGTAGTCGTAGCAGCTGACCGCTGTAGTCTTTCGATTTTGCCGCTTGGCTGCTAACAGGTCCGCAATCGTGATTTTGGCATCCATATTAATCTTTCTAAAAAACCAAAGAAATAACAGCTCCTTAGTTAAAATATGAGAACATAATTGGTTTAGCAAGCGTAAAATAACCAGCTTTTTGGGGCTAAATTCAGCTATTTTCAAAAAAACAGTAAAAAATCGAGATTTTCGCAACTAAAGGCTTGATTCTTGGTAAAAAAAGCGCGGTTTCCCCCAAATTTCCCTAAAGAATTCTCTGTTGTTTATTCGATGAGATAGGTAAAGGGGAAATAAAATAAGATAGCTGGAGTTTAGGGTCATTATCCTATTGCTTTTCATCACCCTCCTCCGAAGCCAGAT
>CAYYFT010000342.1:0-1312 GCA_964471015.1 uncultured Pirellulales bacterium
TTTTTATCGGCAGGTCCAATAAAAAAGATAAAGTTTTTCGCATTTCTTTGCCGAATAACATAGACGGGCGCTTAGCCGCTTTTCAGTCTTGAAACCGAAGGTTTCGGGCCGTGTTGAAAAGTTATTTCTCACAGTGAAATGAGCCTTTAGGCGGCTGGAGACAATCTATGAGAACTATAGCAGTTGTTAATCAAAAGGGTGGTTGTGGTAAGACAACGGTATCGATAAATCTCGCAAGTGCCCTTGCCGAACTCGGCCGGAGAACATTGCTGGTCGATATGGACCCCCAGTCGCATTGCGCCGTCGGCCTTGCTGTGCCGGAGGAGCAGATTGAGCAAAGCATCTACGATGTCCTGATAAGCACAAGCAGAAACGAACCCATAAGATTAGCAGAAATACTCTGGCAGATTAGCGACAAACTGGAGTTGGCACCAGCCAGTATAGACCTATCAGCCTTCGAGCAGCAGATGGCCGGAATTACCGAGCGTGAATGCTGCTTGAAAAATGTCCTGCGCGAAGTGAAGGGCGAATATGACTATGTAATAATCGATTGTCCGCCGGCCGTTGGTCTGTTGACCTTCAACGCACTAAGGGCGGCCACCGACGCTATTGTCCCTGTCGAGACCGGATATTTTGCACTGCACGGACTCAGCAAGCAGCTTGAGACCCTCAGTATACTCTGCAAAAGATGCAATCAGCAGGTAGATGTCAGGGTCATGGCCAGTATGTATGACATAAGGACAAAGATGGCCAGAGAAATTCTGGCTGAATTGCGTGCCCACTTCGCCGACAAAATGTTCAAAGCAGTCGTTAATTTCAACACCAAGATTAAGGAAGCCTCCAGTTTCGGCCAGCCCATCTGTGAATACGACCCTGCCAGCAGGGGACAGAGGGATTTTCACGTACTGGCTGAAGAAGTTATTAACTCGCAGGCCGGCCGGCAGCGGTCAGAGCTTGTCAACTCCTTAGCCGGCCAGCTCGAGGCGATTAGCACCACCGCCGACGAACTGCTGCAATCAGCAAAGCCGGCCATAAAAACCCCGCAGGCCCCACGGACCGAAAAACCACGGCCAGTCTCGGCAAGGCCGAGCCTTGACGAGCCGGCAGATATCGAGACCAAACTTTCTGACTATTACGGTGTCAGCCAGATAAATGATGCTGTAGCATTTGTAACGCTTTATCCGCGCGCTCAAAGCGTGCAGATTGCCGGCGATTTCAATAACTGGCAGCCGTCAAAGACCCCGCTGCAAAAAGTGGGCAATAGCGGCGTATGGCAGACAAAGCTCAAACTGCCTGCCGGAAAATATCGCTA
>CAYYFT010000343.1:0-1309 GCA_964471015.1 uncultured Pirellulales bacterium
CAAGTCGCCAACTTTTAGTTTTGCTATAGGGCCTGCACTCAACAACCTCAACGACGTCACCAACGCCAGCCTGGTTATGTTCATCATGGACACCGAGCTTTGTTCTACGTCTTACGTATTTGCCGTACTCCGGATGTTTAACCTTGAAATCAACGGCAATTTTGATGCTTTTATCACCGCTGTTGCTTATTACCACACCAGTCATAGTTTTTAATTTCTTATCCTGCATCCTCGATTTCCAATCACCACAGCAGCGGCAAATCATTACCTGCTTTCACCCAGTCCCTCCGAGGGACGGGGTTCACGCATTATCGTTTTAATCCTGGCAATATCACGTTTAACATTAATTATGGCTTTAGAATTCTCCAGCTTCTCCGTAACCGCCTGCGAGCACAAATCAAACAAATGCCTCTGCAGCTCCTCAAGTCTGTCTCTAATCTCATCCGGACTCATTTCACGATAATGCTGGGCCTTCATCTGGCGCTTTCCTTTTACAGGGTATTTATTGCAAAACGGCGCTACAACGAACGTCTTCGCTTAACAAATCTGCACCTAATCGGCATTTTATGAGCGACCCTGCCCAATGCCTGCTTTGCCACGTCCTCACCTACTCCACCGATTTCAAAACAAACCTGGCCGGGTCTGACTCTGGCGACCCAAAATGCGGGCTCACCCTTACCTTTGCCCATTCGCGTCTCCAACGGCTTGGCACTTACCGGCTTGTGTGGAAATATCCTAAGATAAACCTTTCCTTCACGATGCAAGAAATGGGTTGCCGCAACTCGACCTGCCTCAATCTGCTTGGCACTTATCCAACTGGTTTCCATCGCCTGCAAACCGTATTCGCCAAACGCTACAAAATTGCTTCGAGAGGCATTGCCCTTCATTCTGCCACGTTGGCTCTTACGGTGCTTAACCCTTTTCGGCATCATTGCCATTTTTTCAGACCCTTGCAAATTAACAATTAATTATTGATTACTGATTATTGGTTTCTCCGGGCTTTCTGCGTCCTTTATTTTCTCTGCGGTCAATTCTTTTTTAGCTTCGGCAGCGCTTTCGCCTTCTTGTGCCACCGCAGCTTTAGTCCGCCTCCTGACACTCTGGCCTGCATCAACACGCCTCGGTGAACGACGCCGGCGACTCTGCCTCGGCTCAATTTCCTCACCAAATTTACCCTTATAAATCCAAACTTTGATACCAATCGCTCCGTATGTCGTTCTGGATGTTGCCGTGGCGTAATCTACATTGGCATCGAGGGTCTGCAGCGGGATACTACCGAGTTTCTGCGTCTCCCTACGTGCCATTTCTG
>CAYYFT010000344.1:0-1295 GCA_964471015.1 uncultured Pirellulales bacterium
ATCTATCATAACTTATACCCTAATAGGTGTCTCACCCTTTCACGGGGCCAGTATACAAACGACAGATGAAGGAAGAGGGATGATGAAAGACGGATGCTTGATACTGGATGCTCAATACTGGACGCCCTTCGACTTTGCTCAGGGTAAACCCACTTCGTAGGCAGCACAAAGCAGATGGATACTTGAAGAAGTTCAAGTAAACTTCGGGGAGGAACCGCCGGAGGCGGAGGACGGACGAGGGATGACGGAAGAGGGACGAGGGAAGAAGGAAGAAAAAGGGGAGCAGGTTATCAGGTAGCAGGGAATCAGGAGAACAGGATATCAGGAAAATAGAGGATTAGAGAATTGGTTAATTGGTGAGTGGCGAACTGCGCAGCACTAGCGGGGGCTGCTATGAAGGGCAGAATACAGAGGGCAGAGATGAATGAGAGAAGATGGACAATGGACAACAGAAGACAGAAGTCTGATACGGATCAGCCGGTAATATTTACCGAGCGTCCTACTCGTCGTTTCCTGCTTAGTGCTTTGCGTCCACCTTTGGTTCTCATACGAGCTCGAAAACCGCTCTTTCGCGACCTTTTAATTTTGCTCCATCGGTGATTTTCCATTTGTTCTTCCTACAATCAAAGACAGGAATGTATCAATTTTTAAAATGCCTGTCAATCGTCCGGCAAGGCGAGCGGCGGAGGCCGTGGAAAGGAACAGAAAAGAGAATATCCAATATCGAACACTCAATGTCGAATTATGAAGTAAAAGGATTGAATACCGAATAAGGAAATTCGACTGTCGAAAGTGGGGGTCTCATTTAGCGTACAGCGTTAAGCGTTTAGCGGACAGCGGACAGAGCAAAGCTAAAAGCTTAAAATGGAAAGTGCAAAACCAAAATGTAAAACTTAAAACCGGGTTAGCTACGAAAAGGCACAAAAAATTAACCACGGATTGACGCGGGTAAATAAAGCCACAGAGAATGCGGAGAAAAATCAAAATGCAAAAAGCAGAACTACATCCGCCTTCAGTAAACTTACGGCGGACAAGCAGCAAAAATAAAAAATGTAAAGACACGGAAAACGAAAGACAGATACTCGATACTGGATACTTGATACTTGATACTCGTTACGAATTGAGGGGACAAGGTTGCTGTTGTTTCCGGAAGCCGAGAGGGGCGTTAGTATTACGTAGGAGTGAAACTCCGAAGTAAGTAGAAATAAGGGCCGAACTGGAGGCAGCACAAGTGGGTGAGTAGTTGAAGAAGTTCAATCAAACTTCAAGATGGCGGAAAGTATATTAGTATATGC
>CAYYFT010000345.1:0-1294 GCA_964471015.1 uncultured Pirellulales bacterium
CTTTCTTTAAATCCACCACAATCCGTAATCCGTGCCGGTCTGATTCGTCTCTGACATCGGCTATTTCTGCAATCTGACCGTTATGGACGCAATCCGCAATTTTGGAAACAATCGTTGTCTTGACTACCATATACGGTATTTCGGTGATTACGATTCTCGTCCTGCCCTTCTTTGTCGTCTCGACATCTGCTTTACCTCGGACTGTTAGATGGCCCCTGCCGGTGGTGTAAGCGTCCATAATGCCTTTTTTACCACAAATAATTCCGCCGGTTGGGAAGTCCGGACCGGGTAGTCTCTTTAGAATATCCTTGAATCCGCAGTTCGGGTCTTCAATGACTAACAATAGGGCTTCACAGACCTCAGCAACATTGTGCGGTGGGACGTTCGTAACCATTCCAACGGCAATCCCAGTAGAGCCGTTGACCAGCAGGTTCGGGAATGCCGACGGCAAAACCGTCGGCTCCAGGCGGGTCTCATCATAATTCGGCACGAAATCGACGCTGTCTAAGTTAATATCTTCAAGCATTTCCATAGCCGGCGCAGCTATCCTCGCTTCGGTATATCTCATAGCAGCCGGTGGGTCGGCATCGATACTACCAAAGTTGCCCTGCGGGTCAATCAACGGATAACGCATATTCCACTCCTGGCCCATACGCACAAGAGTTCCGTATGTCGCCTGGTCACCGTGCGGGTGATAGTTGCCGCTCGTATCGCCGACGATTTTCGCACACTTGCGGTGCCTGCTCCGCGGGCCAAGGTTCAAATCATTCATCGCAACCAGTATCCGTCTCTGCGAAGGTTTCAGACCATCCCGCACGTCCGGCAACGCACGCGAAACAATCACGCTCATCGCATAGTTAAGGTATGAATTCTTCAGCTCGTCAAGGATTCGCTTATCCTCGAAACGCTCTTGTGGTTTCTTGACTTCTTCCATATATCGTAATTGATTGATTGCTTAAATAGTTACCCCGCCGTTGGGCGAGGTCTCGCCGTTGGCGGACGCCTCACTAATCATCAGATAAAGTACCCGCAGTTGGGTAAAAAGTCAAGAATTAGAGCAATGATTTTGAAGGGTTTTTCCCGCACCTATTTTGAGTGTTGACGGTCTATTATTAGCTGGGCGCCGGATTTACAAACGATGCTTTTGATATTATTTGATGGTCGATTCTCAAAATAGCACCGTAAGGTGTCCCCAAGGGAGTGTGGGATTGAACGTTCGATAATTTGAATTTTGAATTCAGCTACCGCTTTTACGCTCTGCGTTTTCTCAACAGTGCCAGCCCTCCTAATCCAA
>CAYYFT010000346.1:0-1273 GCA_964471015.1 uncultured Pirellulales bacterium
TTAGCAAAGTTTTTATCTCATTTGTTTTGCATGGGTTCCCACAAAATGCCAGGAAAGTAATTATTGAAAATGCCTTTCAATCCTTAAAGCAAAATGGGGAGTTCCTCATCTTGGATTATAACGAATTCTCGCTGTCGGATATCCCTTTTTACTTCAGGCTTGCTTTTAAGCTTATGGAATGCCCTTATGCCTTTGATTTTATCGAAAAAGATTGGAAGAAAATACTGGCCGATATAGGGTTTAATAACTTTAAGGAACACTTTTTCTTTCGCCATTTTATAAGACTGCTAAAGGCAGTAAAGCCAGATGGCCCTGCCCCATAAATAAAAAGGCGTGTCAGGACTCTGCGGAAGTCTTAAAACTTCATACAGATATGTAAAAGGATGTTGAAGAATTTGATTATAGATTTTTTTGGAGTCAGCGAAAATGATGAATGTCAGTAAAAACAGATGTGTTGGCTGTGGGCTTTGTGTCGACGTTTGTTCGCAGGACGCTATTGTGATAAGTATAGGCATAGCAAATATTGAAAAGGAAAAATGTGTTGAATGCCGAGCTTGCTTACGAGAATGTCCTCAAGAAGCTATTATGTTTATCGAAAATATCGAGCTTATGGTGGCCTTTGGAACTGATGACGGCAACACACTAAAAAGCAACCACCATGTTGGAATGTCAAAGTATTTCAAGGTATATCGGTTTTCTGACGGCAAGGAAGAGTTTGTTGAACAAAGGAGTAACGTGAAATATAAAGAAGATGAATTAGAAACTCACGGAGACCCCGGAAAAGCTAAAGCCACCGCTTCAGCTTTAGGAAATGTAGACGTTCTTATTGGGCGTATGTTTGGCCCGAATATCACGAGGCTGAGAAACAAGTTTGTATGTGCAGTTGTCAGGAAGGATACCATCGAGGAAGCAATTCAAATGGTACGCGAAAATATCAACGAGATCATAGAAGAAGAAAGTAAAGAGGATAGAAGAGGTATAATCTTAAAGTAAAAATGCCCCCGTTTATATAGTTGGTGCTCATATCGTCTGAAGCGACATAGACTATAAACACTAACCTCTCAAAAATTGATAAGTACGGTAGAATTACTAATGTGCCAGCAGAAAAAGGAGGTTTTATTTTGAAGGAAATAGTCGTTATAAGTGGTAAGGGTGGCACGGGCAAGACAAGTATCGTCGCATCATTTGCTGCGCTTGCGAAAAGTGCTGTGTTGGCCGACTGCGATGTCGACGCAGCAGATTTGCATCTGGTATTGCAGCCCGATATAAAACA
>CAYYFT010000347.1:0-1252 GCA_964471015.1 uncultured Pirellulales bacterium
TTCGGAATCGCCCAAATCGGCAAAAGCTTCCGCAACGAAGTAACCACTAAGGCTTTTATCTTTCGCACACGCGAATTTGAGCAGGCCGAGCTTGAGTTTTTCTGCGAGCCCGGCACTGATGAAGACTGGTTCGAACACTGGAGGCAGGCCCGGTTCAATTGGTACATAAATTTAGGTCTAAAGAAAGAGAACCTGCAATTTCGCGAGCACGATGCTAATGAGCTTGCGCATTACGCAAAGGCCTGTGTTGATATCGAATATAAATTTCCGTTCGGCAGCGGAGACTGGCAGGAGCTCGAAGGCGTTGCGAACCGCACAGACTACGACCTGCGACAGCATCAACGAGGGATGAGAACACTCAATAAGTGGTTTGAAAACAACCAGGACATTAACAAAATAGAGCTGGCTGACGAGGCCGAGGATTACGAAAAAGGGCCACTTTCATACTTCGATGAAGAGCAGAAAAAACGCTATATTCCCTATGTAATTGAGCCAAGTGCCGGCATAGACAGAAGTGCGCTGGCCTTTTTAGTTGATGCCTATGACGAAGAGGAGGTTCGCGGTGAGAAAAGAAATCTTTTAAGATTCCACCCTGACATTGCACCTGTTAAGGTGGTAATCTTCCCCTTAGTCAAAAGAGATGGTATGCCGGCGATAGCTCGGAACATCTACAATGATTTGAAAAAATACTTCAACTGCTTTTATGACGAAAAAGGCGCAATTGGCAGACGCTACCGCAGACAGGATGAGGCCGGCACACCATTTTGTGTCACAATTGACGGCCAAACAACAGAAGATAACACTGTTACAGTTCGTGAACGTGATTCAATGGAGCAGGTAAGGGTTTCAACAGGCCAATTACTCAACCATTTGCGGGGTCAGTTAGAGACTTGATAAATTATCGTTTATGTAGCGGTCCTAGGGACTCCTTACGGAGGACCGACGAGAAAAAGCAGATGCTGAACAACAATAAGACTTACATCTCCAAATTAAAGAACAATGTTGGCGAGGAGGTTACATTAAACGGCTGGTTGTATAACAGCCGGGCGAGCGGTAAGATTCAGTTTTTAATTATCCGCGACGGGACCGGCCTATGTCAGTGCATCGCCGAAAAAGGCAAGGTTTCAGAGCAGCTCTTTGATGAGCTAAAACATCTTGGCCAGGAATCGTCTCTGATGGTAACAGGCGTCGTCCGGGCCGATGAAAGAAGCCTCGGCGGATTCGAACTGACAGTAACAGACGCACAAATAAT
>CAYYFT010000348.1:0-1250 GCA_964471015.1 uncultured Pirellulales bacterium
CATGCAGACCTTGTTGAAACCCCTGACGGCTGGTGGCTGGTTTGTCTGGCCATCCGACCTAAGGGCGGCTACTATCATCACATCGGCAGAGAGACCTTCCTGGCACCGGTTGCCTTTAATGAGGCGGGCTGGCCGGTGGTCAATGAAACCGGCACGATTGATTTAGTGATGACTGCACCGAAACTGAAGCAACATATCTGGCCAAAAGAACCGGCAAGGGATGACTTCGATAGTAAAACTTTGGCGTTGAAGTGGAATTATTTGAGGAATCCTTACGATGCCGATTATTCTCTAACCGAGCGCCCCGGCTTCCTGCGCCTGAATGGTTCAGCTGTAACTCTTAACGACAAGGATTCACCCGCCTTTGTTGGCCGTCGTCAGACCGATTTCAACTGCGTGGCTTCGACCCTGCTTGAATTTGACCCTGACAGCGAAAATGAAGAAGCCGGTCTTGTGGCCCGGCAAAATGATAAATACCATTATGAAATCGGAGTGACTCTGCGAGAGGGCAAACGCCAGGTCTTATTCCGAAAAGTCATCAAAGGGAAAATAATCGGACCCGTCCGATACGTGGACGTCCAGCCAGGCCCGGTTATATTGTCGGTAAAGGCAATGCCGCTGTCTTATGAATTTTCCTGTCAGTCTGCAGGAGGCGCTCGAGAAGTATTAGGCACAGCCTTGACAAAAGATTTGTCCGTTGAAGAAATAGGTTTTGACGATGGTATGTGTTTTACCGGCGTGTATTTCGGTATGTATGCTACAGGCAACGGCCGGAAGTGCACAAAACCCGCCGACTTCGATTGGTTTGAGTACGTCATAAAATAATAAACGGGAGTGCGAATTGAAAAACAGCAACAACACACAAGACAGACCCGCCTTGAAAGACGTGTTCAAGGACGATTTTTATATCGGCGTTGCCCTCAGTCTCAATCAGATTTACGGCAAAGAACCGGACTCTATGGCAATTGTGGAAAAACACTTCAACAGCATCGTACCGGAAAATATTCTAAAATGGGAAGAGGTACATCCCCAAGTGAACAAATATAATTTCGAACCGGTGGACCGTTTTATGGCTTTTGGTGAGAAGAACAAAATGTTTATAGTCGGGCACACTCTCGTCTGGTTTCATCAGACGCCTGATTGGGTATTTCAGGATGAGCCAGGTAAGACCCTTGGTCGTGAAGCATTGCTTGCCAGGATGAAAGAACATATCTTCACTGTGATGGGCCGTTACAAAGGCCGAATTCACG
>CAYYFT010000349.1:0-1239 GCA_964471015.1 uncultured Pirellulales bacterium
GGCCTTTCAGGATTATTGACCGTTTCACCAAGAAACCTGAGCTCTTTTTCTATCAAAAAACCGATAACTCTCGGCTTACCTTCCATCATCAACGGGACAGTATACATCGAAGCGTTGTCTCTGTGTGCAGTTCCGAAAGCATCGTCAACGTAGATATCCGCCAAATCAGCAAGCTGTTTTGCGAAATTATCTTTGGCCTGACGCAGTTGCGCATCCTCCTTTGCAGCTTTGTCCTTTATAGTCTCTTCCTTGTGGAAACGCAGATTCTCAAGAAGCATACAATCTCCATTTTTAAGAGCATGTGCTCTGGCTTCTATCTCGGCCCCGACGCAATCATCAGTAAAGAAGACTTCCTTGCCCAACAATTCGGAAAGTCTCTGTGCCACCGGTGCCAAAGACAACTTTTCCTCTCTTTGGCCCTGGGGGCGGCCAAGATGACTCATAAGAATCAGCGCACCGCCACTGGCCAATATATTTTTTATTGTGGGCAAGGCCTTGACGATTCGGTCATCGCTTGTGATGTTACAGTCATCATCCAACGGCACATTAAAGTCGCACCGCATTAAAACCTTCCTGCCCTGCACGCTGATATCAGCAACAGTTTTTTTGGCCATACTTCTACCTGCCTTCTACTAAATAAGAAATCAAAGGTCAGAAAACAGATGTCAAAGGTCAGATTTCTGTTTTTTCTGTCCTCTGTTTTCCGTCTTTACATCGCCGCCATCTTTTCCATAATATCAACAGTGCGGTTCGAATAACCCCATTCATTGTCATACCAGCTAACAACCTTGACGCATCTGTCCTTTACCATTGTGCAAAGAGAGTCGAAAATGCTCGAAGCAGGCTGATTAACAATGTCACTGCTGACAATCGGCTCATCGCAATAAACCAAAATACCCTTCATCGGCCCTTCCGCCGCCGCTTTCATTGCTGCGTTTACTTTATCGACCGTAACGTCCTTGCCCACGTTAACCACTAAATCGACAACACTACCGACCGGAATAGGCACCCGAATAGCAAAACCATCGAGCTTGCCATCGAGCTCAGGGATAACCTTGCCGATGGCTTTTGCTGCACCGGTAGTGGTGGGAATTATATTCGCAGCTGCAGCGCGGGCACGTCGAAGGTCAGTGTGTATCATATCTGCAACTTTCTGGTCGTTGGTATAAGCGTGAATGGTGGTCATAAGCCCCTGCTCAATACCAAATGCATCGTTGAGCACCTTAGCCAAAGGCGCCA
>CAYYFT010000350.1:0-1236 GCA_964471015.1 uncultured Pirellulales bacterium
GACTATCGATGGTACAGCGCATACGGCGGCGGAGTATTTTGTGACGCAAACTCCACCGTTACATTTACAGACTGCACAATCAGTGGAAATCGCACCTCCGGCGGTATGAGCGGCGAGGGCGGCCTATTCTACTACCAAGAGGAGGAAGATAATGAGCTGGAGCCGGAAATCAGTTATCAACTGCCCAGTTTCGGCGGCGGAGTATATTGCGCAGCCGGTTCTGCCATAACATTTACCCACTGCACGATAACAGACAATGTTGCGGTCAGGCCTGATGCGGATTTGGACGCATATTTTGACCCCGACCCGGAGGTTCCGAGGGCATATTATCATCTTGACCCCTATATCGGCCACGGCGGCGGCGTCTGCGCCGAAAGGACCGCTGCTGTAACATTTACTGACTGCACAGTCAGCGGAAACGAAGCTTCTATAGGCGGCGGGGTATATTGGAAAGACGCAAATGCAACACTCATTGATAGTGACATCACATTGAATAGAGCTTATGACGGCGGCGGATTGTTTGGAAAAAGCGGGCTGGCAACTGTAATCGGCTGTAATATCTCCGGCAACGAGGCATTCGGTGATGTTACTGACCCGAACGGCGAAGGCATTGACCCCAACGACTATGACCCCAACAGTAATTATTATCTGCCCGGCAGCGGCGGCGGAATCCACTGCGACTCGGCTCCGGTGCAGATTACCGACTCCAACATCAGCAACAATACAGCCGGTGCTTCCGGCGGCGGGGTATATCTGACCGGGCCCAACAGCCCCCTGATTACCAACTGCCTGCTCACAGCCAACAAGGCCGGAAAGGACGGAGGCGGCATCTCCGCCAATACCTTTTCCCAGTTGACAATCTCCGTCTCCACAATAACGGGCAACACAGTCTCAGGAGCCGATTTCCCGACCGCGCTCGGCGGCGGATTGTACTGCTCCGATGGTGCCAACACCGGTATCAATAAAAGTATCCTCTGGGGCAATTATTCATATTCAGATGGTCCCGGCGAGCAGATTGCTATAAACAAGAACCCGGACCCTGCAGCGGTCAGTGTCAGCTACAGCGATGTCCAGGATGGCGCCACAGGGGTATTCATCGATTCCGGCTGTAGCCTGCAGTGGGATGACGTCAACAACCTGACTGGCACGGTCGGCGACCCCGACTCCGAGCCTCTGTTTGTTACCGGCCGGCAGGGCAGCCATTATCTCAGCCAGCCCGATGCCAACGTAAATCAG
>CAYYFT010000351.1:0-1230 GCA_964471015.1 uncultured Pirellulales bacterium
TAGATATCGTGATACAGTTCAAGTTATTGTGAAATTTACATTAGAGTATAATAAATTGAAAGGAGCAAACGATGAGCCAGATAAAAATAGATAGCGAGGATATTGCGGAAATCAAGAATGCTTTGACGGTTATATCTCTAAGCGCTGAAACAGTAGATTATCACTATCCAGCCAAAGCAGAAGATAACTTAGTAACTATCAGGGAACAGGTCAAGCGGATTGATAAGCTATTACCAAAAGTAAAGTTTGAGGGAGGTAAGTAATGCCAACAATCAAAGAAAAGATAATAAAATGGCATAAAAAACTTCTTGAGAAGTATTTTCCTATCAAAATTGAGCCCAAAAAACATATTAAGTGGAGGAAATAGAATGCCAACAACTAAAGAAAAAGAAGAATTCCAAGAATGTCCCTATTGTCTTAGTCCAGATATTCAACAAGATAAAAACGGTATATGGACTTGTCTTTCCTGCTGGCAACAGTGGGATGAGGAGGGGATAGTATAATGAACTGTAAAGATTGTGTGTACTGGGAAAAATGTATGAATTGGTGTATCAAGAGAACTGACCCTACTATAAACCACGAGATTGAAGCTTCTTTTTGTAAATATTGGGAAGAGGAGGAGGGGGAAAAATGTACGGATTAAGTGATATAATAGAGGAAAAGAGAGAAGAAATTAAGGTACTAAAAGATAAAATTAAAGCATTAAAAGCTAAGGTTGAGTTATTGGAAAAGACCAATAAGGAAATTAAGCAAGTTATGACTGATTTCCTTGCTAATATGATTGATGATATAGAGAACTGGTGAGGAGGGGATGGTATGAGACTGCTTATAATCTTCGGGCTCATATCGGCCTTTGTGGCAGGCTACATAGTAAGTGGGATAACGATGTCTATTGGAGCCAGTTATGAGAAAAACTTGGAGGTTATTGAGGTGGAGGTGACAGCATACTCTCCCAGCCCTCATATTACACAGGGCAACCCCTTTCAAATGAGGTCGGGCAGGATAGCCAAGCCTAACGAACTTGAGCAGTTAATGTTTGTGGCAGTCAGCAGAGACTTGATAAAAGAATACAACCTGAAGGATGGGGATACTGTCTGGATAGCTTTTCAGTTCGAGGACACTATGGCGGCCAAAGTGACCAATACTGTGGACTTATTTATGAGGAATATAGACTTGGCAAGGAAGTTTGGCAGGCAAAACAGAACGATAATTGTAGAAAGGAGATAATAT
>CAYYFT010000352.1:0-1221 GCA_964471015.1 uncultured Pirellulales bacterium
ACTGCCGCCCGGCAGGCATGCAATGCGTCTTCTACGCGGGCCTTTTTTTCCTTCATTTCCGCCTCGGTGGCCGACCCAACATTTATTTGAGCCACGCCGCCTGCCAGCTTCGCCAATCTCTCCTGCAGCTTTTCGATATCGTAATCGCTGGTGGACTTGTCAATCTCGGTTTTAAGCTGCTCGATTCTGCCCTTAATCTCCGCAGAGCTGCCGGCCCCTTCGATAATAGTTGTAGTGTCCTTGTCGATAGTAACTCGCTTCGCTCTGCCAAGTTGTGTCAATTCGATATTTTCCAACTGCAGCCCGAGGTCCTCAAAAATAGCTTGTCCGCCAGTCAGGATAGCAATATCACTGAGCATCGCTTTCCGTCTGTCGCCAAAGCCGGGGGCCTTCACAGCAGCTGCTTGCAGCACGCCCCGAAGTTTATTAACAACCAGAGTAGCCAGTGCCTCACCCTCAACATCCTCCGCAATCATCAAGAGCGGCTTGCCCTGTTTAGCTACCTTCTCAAGCAGCGGAACAAGCGATTTTACTGAACTTATTTTCTTTTCATGAACCAATATATATGGCTTCTCCAGCACAACAGTCATACTCTCCATATTATTGATAAAGTGCGGGCTCAGGTACCCTTTGTCGAACTGCATACCCTCAACCAGCTCGACCGTTGTCTCCAGCGATTGCCCCTCTTCGACGGTAATGACACCGTCTTTACCGACCTTATCCATCGCTTCAGCCAGCTTTTTGCCAATCTCGGTATCCTGATTTGCTGAGCAGGTTGCCACCTGTTCGATTTGCTTGCTCGACTCAACGGGTATGCTCATTTTTTGCAGTTCTTCTACTATTCTTTCGATACCTTTGTCGATACCACGTTTCACCTGCATCGGGTTGGCCCCTGCTGTGATGTTTTTCAGGCCTTCGTTGAAGATGCTCTCAGCCAAAATTGTTGCGGTTGTTGTCCCGTCGCCGGCTACGCTCGATGTCTTCGAAGCCACTTCCTTTACCATTTGAGCGCCCAGGTTCTCGTATGAATCTTCCAGCTCTATCTCTTTCGCCACCGTGACGCCGTCTTTGGTAACGGTGGGTGAGCCGAACGATTTTTCCAAAACCACGTTTCTGCCGCAAGGCCCTAACGTTATCTTTACCGCCTTTGCAAGTTTCTCTACGCCTTCACGGATTGCCGAGCGTGCATCGGTGCCGAAAGCTATCTTTTTAGCTGCCATA
>CAYYFT010000353.1:0-1210 GCA_964471015.1 uncultured Pirellulales bacterium
TAATCCTTGGATTATCACTTAATTTTGGGCAATTCGACAAACCAGTTGCATATAGGTTGCTGGTGCTGCCGGAGGCCGTGGATGTGGTGGTAAAATCAATCAAAAACGCAGCTACCTGAATACCAAAAACGGCTAATTTAATAATTTTTTTATCTCTTTCCATATAACTATTTACGAATTTATTGCCTCTGAAAAACCCTTTATTTTCGCATCAAACACGCATGTCCGCCCTACTAAGGGGAACGCCTACCCTGCATGCCCTGTGGGATGTGTTGTTTACTATCCCACAGGGATGAGATGTGAAACTATCTCTTCGGGGCGCGAAAGTTTACCCCGTGAAGTGCTTTTGCTACTTCACCGGGGCTATCCCATCGGGGTCTTTTTTTCGCGAGATACAAGATGCGAGATACGACATTTGAGATACGCTTCACGCTTCACGAGATACGAACAATGAACTCTCTCTCCCCAAACCTCTCCTCCACACCACCTATACAGACCTTCCCCCTTCTCCCACCGCAAAGTCCGATAACGTTGCATTTTACCTATATTAACACCACACAAGGGCCTTCCGGCAAGCGGGGCAAAATCAATCAAAATAAACTAATTATGCAAAACGAACCCAATTTCCGAAATGTCCAAAGGGCTGTAACCGCAGTTATGACAATGACTAATAACAACGAGCCACGAACTATGAACTATTCAAAACAAACCCAAAACGAACCCAATTTTACCCGCCGAAGCATCAGCGAAGGCGGGCAAACCCAATTTTGAAATGGCGTCAGCCATGCCCGACGGTAGGGATGATACCTAAGGTATCATTTCAACTCGACCGACCAGTAGGCGTGGTCAAGGAATTGCTGCCAGCTTTTGTATCTTGGCTGGCCGAGGTGGACGTGAACGAGAGGATTGCGTTTCGGCTTGGTGGGCTTTTGGATAAGTGTCAGGCCGGCCTGCTTTGGAGTTCGGCCACCTTTTTTCACGTTGCATTTTGTGCAGGAGCAGACCATATTTCCCCAAGTTGCTTTTCCGCCCATACTGCGAGGGATAATGTGGTCGAGCGATAATTCGCTGGTTGGAAAACGTTTGCCGCAATACTGACAGTGGTTCTTGTCGCGGGCGAAGATGTTTCTTCGATTGAATTTAACCTCGTTTCTTGGCAAACGGTCGTAAAATAACAGGCGTATAATTCTCGGGACCGCAATATAGAAAT
>CAYYFT010000354.1:0-1206 GCA_964471015.1 uncultured Pirellulales bacterium
CTGCAATACGTTACAGTTTTTGAAAAGGTGTTTCATTATGAATCACGAGATATATGACTGTATAGGCTCTGTCGGAAGAGCACTTTATAATAGCTTCTTCAGAGATAGATAATGGAGCAAACATTTAAAACCACAGAAATCAATGTCAGATTTCATCCGGCCGGTTACAGGATGGATAAAACGGTTTCGCCAATTGAGGCTCGTTACTATGGGAAAGAAACGCGATTGGGCGAAGTAGCTCTGTTGGTAAAGGAATTAAGCGGTCAAAAAGTAGGGCTGGCCTTTTGTATAGGCTTAAGCGAAGTAGCAAAGATTAGAGAAACAGGTTACTTCTTGGTGAAATAGAAATGCAGAACTTAGTCAAAGATTTTTTAAAACAAAAGCGTTTCGCAATAGTAGGTTCGTTCAGGCATGAGCAAAAGTACGCCTACCAAATTTTAAAGAGTTTGAAGAATAGCGGTTATGAGGTTTATCCAGTCAATTCACGTTTTAAAGAAGTAGAGGGCTTAACCTGTTATCCAAGCGTTAAGGATATTCCCATAGTCTGTGACGTTGCTGACATAGTTACTCCGCCGGCAGTAACTGTGAAAATCGTGAGAGAATGCAAGGAGAAAGGGATTTGCAGAATATGGCTTCAGCCCGGGGCTGAAAATGAATGGGCTATAGAATTCTGCAAACAGAATAATATTAAAGTTGTTTTTAATCTCTGCGTTATGTTGGAAAGAATATGAAACTTTGAATGAGTTTCTTTTTGTGGTTGGTTCATAACACTGAGGAATAATGGAACGGACATTTAATGCAGAACAAATTACCGTTGGTTTCCATCCAGCCGGTTACAGGATAGACAAGACTGCTTCGCCGATGAACAGGTATACAAAGTGGCAAGTTCTACCTGGAAACCGATGGCGTAATCCGGAGCCGGTCTGTTTCGATTCGTTACCACAGCAAGGCTGGTTTGCGAAAGACAGATTTGATTGGGATGAAATTAACATGACAGAAGAAAGGAACATAAGATTATGCTGATGCTTGGCATAGCCGTTCTATCCATCCTTGTCATTTCGGTTTTGATGAGCATGACCGGCCGTGGTGGAGGTAACTTTTACGTGCCTGTGTTAGTAGCTTGCGGATTGCCCATGCTCGAGGCAGCTACGTCTGCACAATGTATTCTGCTGTGCACGGCTGTAGCGGCTGCGCTGGTTTTCCAGA
>CAYYFT010000355.1:0-1192 GCA_964471015.1 uncultured Pirellulales bacterium
GGAATAACAATAACGTTTATCAGGAAAGGTGTAAAAAATGAGCTCCAAGTCTCGTCCCCCGGCAGGTTCGGCCGTCAAATCCTCTCCCAAGGCAGGCGCCCACCCCGTTAGAAATTCTACAATGCCCAATCCTAATATATCGGGGCAAAAAGGGAGAATTTCTAACGGAGCCCAGATAATAGTCGATACGCTTATCGAATTAGGTGCCGATACGATGTTCGGCTATCCGGGCGGGGTGGTACTGCCACTTTTTGACAGATTATATGATGCACCGATTAATTTTATTATTCCGCGCCACGAACAGGGCGGCTGCCATATGGCTGATGCTTATGCCCGTGCCAGCGGCAAAGTGGGTGTTGTTATCACGACGAGCGGCCCCGGCGCATGCAATTTGGTTACC
Organism: uncultured Pirellulales bacterium; assembly: GCA_964471015.1. GTDB lineage: Bacteria > Planctomycetota > Phycisphaerae > Sedimentisphaerales > Anaerobacaceae > CAYYFT01. The sequence continues at coordinate 401 of CAYYFT010000355.1, forward strand.
GGCCTTGCGACGGCCCTGATGGATTCGGTGCCGGTAGTCGCACTTACCGGCCAAGTACGCACAGAGCTTATCGGCAACGATGCTTTTCAGGAAGCGGACACCACCGGCATTACGCGGCCCGTTACAAAGTACAACTGCATTGTCAAAGATGTTAAAGACCTGGCGAGGACCATTCGGGAGGCGTTTCATATTGCTTCGACAGGTCGGCCGGGACCGGTGTTGATTGATATACCGGTTGACGTTTCGGTTGCCGAGTGCAGCACAGCCAGCTCGGCTAAGATGGAGCTGCCGGGCTATCGGGTCAGGACGAAAGGCAACGCCAGGCAGATATCAACGGCAGCGAAGGCGATAAACAAATCGGAGCAGCCGGTACTTTATGTCGGCGGCGGAGTTATCAGCGCTAACGCAAGCGATGAATTAAAAGCTCTGGCTGAAAAAGCCCATCTGCCGGTAACAATGACTCTTTTGGGACTGGGTAGTTACGACCAGAGCAAGGCTGAATCGCTGGATATGCTCGGGATGCACGGCTCAGCTTACGCCAATTATGCCGTGCAGGAGTGCGATTTGTTAATCGCGGTAGGTGCTCGCTTTGACGACAGAATTACGGGAAAGGTCAAGACATTTGCTCCGAACGCTAAAATCATTCATATTGATATCGACCCTACCAGTATATCGAAGAATGTTCGCGTCGATATTCCTGTTGTAGGGGATGCGAAGGATGTCCTAACTGAGCTGACTAAGGAAGTTGAGTACCGCGAGAGAAAGCCGTGGTTTAAGAAAATCGCCGATTGG
>CAYYFT010000356.1:0-1190 GCA_964471015.1 uncultured Pirellulales bacterium
TCAGGAAGATATAAAGCTGGATTTAAAAGAGGATATTCTTGATATCTCAGCGCAGACAGGAGACAGGAAATACCATAAAGAAATCCTGCTTCCGGCAAAAGTACGGGCTGAGACGCTTGTGTCTTCTTATAACAACGGCATTTTAGAGATCAAGGTGAAAAAGTGAATGGCATTAAAAGGACTCAAGGATACTTTTTTAAAGCTGATTTTATTTGGCGGCAAAGGTGGTGTAGGAAAAACAACCTGTGCTTGCAGCACAGCCCTTTATTTGGCAGAAAGTTTTAGAACACTACTTTTTTCTACAGACCCGGCCCATTCGCTTGCAGATAGCTTAGGACAAAAGCTTAGCGACCAGCCAGAAAAAGTAAAAGGAATAAAGAATTTAAGCGCTCTTGAAATAAACGCAGAAAAGGCTCTTTCAAAATTCAAAACTGAACACGAAGACGAGATCAAGAAAATCGTGGAAACCGGCACTAACTTGGATGCTGAAGATATTGATTCGGTTTTCGCGCTGCCTATCCCGGGGATGGATGAAGTAATGGGATTTAAGACGATGATCGATCTAATAGACGAGGCAGAATTTTATAAGTACGTAGTGGATACCGCACCTACTGGCCATGCTTTGAGACTCCTGTCTTCACCTAAGCTGTTAGATGACTGGGTCAAGGTAATGGCAAGGATGAGGTGGAAATATAGATATATGGTCGAGAGATTTGCCGGTGAGTATACCGGTGATGAAGGTGACGATTTTCTCTTATCTCTGAAAAAAACGATAAAAAAAATAGAGGATTTGCTTCGCGACCCAAATAGGTGTGAATTCATAGCAGTTACAATCCCGGAGGCTATGGCGATTTTGGAAACGGAAAGATTGATAAACAATTTGGGCAAATACGGGATTAAGGTTCGACAGTTGGTGATAAACAACGTTTTGGAATCAGATGGCTGTGAGTTCTGCAGGGAAAAGAGGAAAGAGCAGGACAGGTATATAAACCTTATAAGAGGGAAATTTAATGGGCTAAAAACAACAGTTGTTCCATTATGTCCCCACGAAATCAATGGGCTAAGGGCATTGGCGGATTTTAAAAAGCAATTATTCAGTTAGAAACAAAAGAGACGGTTGCTATGAAGCAATTCAAAGTAAAGGAGGCTTTACCTAAGGACGTGGGAAGGGCTATTGCCAGGATAGACCC
>CAYYFT010000357.1:0-1181 GCA_964471015.1 uncultured Pirellulales bacterium
CTAAGCTGATTTGAGAAATATTTGAACAGTTTCATAAGATTATGTCGAAAGAATGGTTAGAGACAATGTTAACGATTACGGAGGATCAATATCATGTCACAACCATTCTTTGTGCGTTCGTTATCGCGGGCCGAGCGCAAAGCTATCCAGAAACTACGCAAACACCCGCCAAATCTCGCGGTTTATCGACGAGTACAAGCTATTCATCTCTCATCGCAACGCTTGAAAGTTCAGCAAATTGCCGAGATAGTTGGCCGCAGCCGTCTGTCTGTTACACGCTGGTTACACGAATTCAACGAACACGGCCTTACGGCCTTGCGGCCAGGGAAAAGCACCGGTCGACCACCAAAAGCAGATGCGGATTTTCAGGCAGCATTGGTGGCTGCTATCGAACAGAATCCACAGGATTTAGGTTATCCTTTTACTCGCTGGTCGGTGGATTTGCTCGGCCAACATCTGCGTCGCAAGCTGCATGTGGATGTCAGTTATTCGACCGTATACAACATACTCAAACGTCTTGGGTATCGTTATGGCCGCCCCAAGCTGGATTTGAAACATCGCCAGGACCCGAAAGATGTAAAAAGGGCCAAGAGGCAGAAAAAAGCCGCTTTAAAAAAACGAAAGCCAGCGTCAGTCGTTGTGCTTTCGCGTATTGTGACGAAGCAGAATTCCACCTCAATCCAGGGTTATCGCGATGCTGGTCTGCAGGTGGTCGGCGAGTGATAGTTCCATCGGCCGGTGCTAACCGCAAGGTACCTGTTTTTGGTGCCTTGGATGCAATGACAGGAGAAGTTACAGCGTTGGTTACCGAGAAAAAACGCAGTGGCGAATTTTTGGACTTTCTGCGTTGGCTTGTGGAAGATATTTATGGTGACCGTGAACATATATATTTGTTTCTGGATAACTGTTCCATTCATCACACCAAGGCTGTGCGGGAATATATCAAGAACCATCGAGACAAACTGACGGTGATTTGGAATGCTACTTATGCGCCAAACTTAAATTTGATTGAGCGATTTTGGGGTCACTTGAAACGTTCAGCCATACACAATTATTATTTTGAGACGGTGGAGAATCTGGAGAAAGCAATTATGAAAGCAGTCGAAACACTGAACCAGCTGAAAAATCATCCTTTACGGCTGCATCTGCAAACTGTTCAAAATTTATCGAAGGCAGCTTAG
>CAYYFT010000358.1:0-1163 GCA_964471015.1 uncultured Pirellulales bacterium
CCCTACCGCGGGTTCGAATCCCGCCCTCTCCGTTCTTCGCTGCGCTACGAACGGCACAGCCGTTAGAGTTTTAAATATGTGGTATACATACATTTTGAAAATGACTGATGGGGAATATTATGTTGGCTCAACTAACGACCTGAAGAATCGAATAGAAGAGCATACAAGAGGACGGGAAATTTCGACAAAGTGGAGGCTTCCGGTGATACTGGAAGCTTACATTGCAGTCAAGTCTGAGGGAACAGCGCGTCGTCTTGAGAAATATTTAAAGACGTCGTCTGGAAAAGCGACGCTAAGGAAAAGAATTTTACCCAACGAAACGATAACGTAGTTGGGCCTGTTCTCTACGCTATATCGGATAAGCCCGATATAAGCTCTTGAAGCTCAATAGAACTTCCAGACAATAGCAGGAGTATAAGAATTTGTTATAATTATAAGGAATCCTGCTATAGATATTAAGAAGTGAGGCCAAGGTTGAAAGTTCAGTGTGAGCTGTGTCCGAAGAGATGCCTGATTGAATCCGGCCAAAGCGGCGAGTGCCGGGTCAGAATCAATATAGATGGCGTCCTGCGAACCGTTGTATATGGGTATCCCTGTTCAATCCATAGTGACCCTATAGAGAAGAAGCCGCTCTTCCATTTCCTGCCGAGTAGTCGTATCCTTTCTATTGCCACCGCAGGCTGCAACCTGCATTGCAGAAACTGTCAGAACTGGGAGATATCACAGGCCAATCCTGAAGATACGCCTGCGTATATCTGCCCGCCTGCGAGACTTGTTGAAATGGCGAAAGAGCAAAACTTTACCTCAATTGCCTATACTTATACCGAGCCAATTATTTATTACGAATATACCTATGATACCGCAAAGCTGGCAAGGCAAGCGAATATACGAAACGTTCTTGTAACAGCGGGCTATATAAATGAGGAGCCGTGGAGGAAACTATTGGAAGTAGTCGATGCAGCCAACATTGATTTGAAGGGCATTACAGAAGAGTTTTACCGGAAGGTTTGCTCTGCGACGCTGCAGCCGGTTCAGGAAGCGCTGGTTTTAGCCAAGGCGAGCGGCATACTGGTTGAAGTTACTAACCTGATTATTCCGACATTGAACGATAAGCCGGAAGAAATACGCCAACTGGTTCGCTGGGTCAAGGCGAACCTCGGCGG
>CAYYFT010000359.1:0-1159 GCA_964471015.1 uncultured Pirellulales bacterium
TGGCAGAAGCAGCAGAGCAGCCTCACCAAAGCTGAACGCCGCGATGAAAAGTAAACCCCGTTAGAAAGCTCGGGTGAGGCTTTAAACCCCATCCTCGTTATGTATTTTTTACCCCGCCCAGATGGCGGGGATTTCTTTCTAACGGGGTAAAAAGAATTGATTATTCAATAATCAATAAGAATAGACTACCCACCGGCCAATCTGAGAACCAATTGCTCCGCCGCCACTTCGGCTTTTGCCCGCCCGGTTTTTATTGCGTAATCGGTCGCAGCCAATTGCTGCAAAATAGAGCCTATCCGTTTCAAAGACATTTTTCGAAGTTGTGCAAAAAAACTGTCTTTATCACCCCATATCCTTAGTCTGCTTGCAATCTCGGCAGAACCAACCCCATTCTCAAGCAGGACTTTAGCACCGAACATCCTGCGAAAATGAAACGCAAAAGCACCGATGATGGTGTACTCTGCTGTTTTGTCCTCTGCGAACATAGCCCTTAGCCGATATACCGCCTGTGCAATATTGCCGGCGATAACAGCATCAATCACCGCAAAAACGCCGAACATACGATTATGACCAATTAATGATTCTATGTGCTGTTCTGTTATTGACTTTTCGTTATGTGCAAACAGGGCCAGCTTGTCAACTTCACCGTACAGTCGGACCAGTTCATCTCCGGTCAGCTCAATTAGAAGTTCGGCGGCGGCCTTAGTGAGGTTCTTCTCGTGTGCATCACTGGCATATTGCACAAGACGATGCGGCAGTTGCCAGCGCTTGGGCTGCGCTACGCTGAGCAACTTACCGACCGAGGATAATCTTTTAGCCAGTTTGGTCCGCGCAGGCCAGCTACTCACGGCCAATATAAGTATGCCCGTCGGACAGGGATTATCGAAATATCTCTCAAGCAACTCACGATTTTCAGAGACGAACTTGTCGGCGCCTTTTACAAGAACGACTCTTCTTTCTGTCAAAAATGGCAATGTTCGCAGTTCGTCTAAGGCCTGGGCGGCCGAAACTTCGGATGGCTCGGCATTAAAAAGCCCTGTCACTCTTTGCTGTGGCTCCAGCAGTTTCTCAAGAAGCTTTTCGCACTCAGCATCGACAAGGGACTTTTCTTTGCCGACGATTACATAAATCGGCTCGTGTTTCTTCATCGGAAATCAGA
>CAYYFT010000360.1:0-1156 GCA_964471015.1 uncultured Pirellulales bacterium
TCTTCATCGATTGGCTGTATGTAAACAATCAGCTTTTCTTTTTTGCCGTCTTTGTCTTTATCATAAAGGTTAGTGTATCTTGTAATCTTGATTTTTTGCAGGTCGTAGAGGTTTTCAACCCTGACCTCAGGCGGCAAGGCGGAGAGTACCTGTACCTGTCTTTTCAGTTGTTCGGTTTCTGATTCAGTCTGCTCGATTTGGCTTTTTAGTTCCGCTTTTTCCTGTCTCAGTGTGTTGATTTTTTCTATTAGGAACGCTTTGTTGCTGCCGTTCTCGCAGCCCGCGACAACAGCGAGCAGGCATCCGGCCAGGATGATGGTTACCGTTCTCACTTGTGCACACCTTTCAATCCAGGGTTTTCATCAACTACTGCTCTTGGTTTTTGACGATTTCTGGTGCTTTCTGCAGTATTCTATCGACCAATCCGTAGCTGATTGCTTCTTTCGCCTCCAGCCAGAGATTTCGGTCGCAATCCTTTTCTACCTTTTCGGGGCTTTGGCCTGTATGTTCAGCTAGTATGTTATAAAGCCGGCTGCGTAGTCGCAGTATCTCCTTCGCTTCAATATCCAAATCGGTAGCGGGCCCCTCCAATATGCCTGTGATTAGTGGCTGATGCAAAAGCACTCTGCTGTTAGCCAAAAGGAATCGCTTACCAGCTTTGCCGCCTGTCAGCAGCACTGCTGCCATACTTGCTGCCTGTCCGACACAATAAGTTGCGACATCACAGCGCAGAAACCGCATCGTATCATATACCGCAAGCCCTGCTGTGATTGAACCGCCTGCCGAATTGATATAAAAATGGATGTCGTTCTTGTTGTCTTCGTTGCTCAGAAACAGCATCTGGGCGATAATTAAATTTGCCGTGGCATCATCGAGCACCCCACCCAGAAAGACTATTCTATCTTTGAGCAGTCTCGAATAAATATCATAAGCACGTTCGGTTCGCCCACTTTTCTCTATCACTATCGGCACTAAATTTTGATTAGCTGTCATATTTCGTATCTCGTATTGTGTTTTTTTACTTTTTACTTTTTTCTTTCTTCTCTTCTTTGTCTTCTTCGTGCAGAACCTCATCGATAAGGCCGTACTTACACGCCTCATCTGCGCTCATCCATTTGTCTCTTTCGGTCTCTGCGGCGATTTTCTCAATCGGCTG
>CAYYFT010000361.1:0-1153 GCA_964471015.1 uncultured Pirellulales bacterium
CTACAGATATTGGTGAAAATTACGTTCAGGAAGCCGGGCAGATGTACAGTGCTTTAAAGAAAAATGCAGCTAAAGTTAGATGGCATATGATAGGCAATCTGCAAACGAACAAAATAAATAAGGCACTAAGAATTTTCGATGTAATTCAAACTGTTGATTCTCTGGAAAAGGCGGCAGCTATTGATAGAAGGGTAGAAAAAGCGAGAAAGAGAATGATTCCGGTTTATATAGAGATAAATATAGGTAGCGAATTTTCTAAGGCAGGCATAAAACCAGCGGAACATGAACCTTTTGATGAATATATGGAAAGATTAGTCGAGGATATGTCTAAACTTGAACATTTAAGAATTGAGGGTTTGATGACTATGGGACCTCGCTTTGGTGCCCCTGAGAACGTTAGGCCATATTTCAAAAGAACAAGAAAGATATTTGAAAATATCAAGGAGCTTGATTTGCCAAATGTGAATATGAAGTATCTGTCTATGGGTATGACAAATTCGTACAGGGTTGCCATAGAAGAAGGTTCCAACATGGTCAGAATCGGAACGGCAATATTTGGAGAAAGAAATGGCAGATGACGTTGATAAAATTGCAAAAAATCTTCAGGGAACTACCTTGGAAGGTTGTTCACAAAAGCTTAAAGATGAATTTTTCGATCCCAAAAATATTGGCAAAATAGAAAAGCCGGACAGTCATGCCAGTATAACCGGTGTTTGCGGCTTACTTTACTTGCCTAAAATGCCTTTGGCATATCGCAGACACGTAAAACGTTACACAGGATTAGGTGTTGAATCCGGTATATTTCAATTATGATGGTGAAAAATGCAGATATATAAAATAAAAGAGGCAGTTCTAATCTCAATATTTGCCTTATTATTCACGCCTTTGGTCGCTGCAATGGCTCAGGAGATAGCGGCTGAGCCGAATTCAGAAAGTAAGGATTTAAGCCTTACGATAGTTTATGATAATAATCCTTATGAAAAAGATCTGGAGACCAGATGGGGTTTTTCTTGCTACGTAAAAGGGCCAGAAAAAACTATTCTTTTTGATGTCGGCGGCGAGAGTTCTATACTTCTTAAGAATATGAAAAAACTTGAGATTGACCCTAAGACAGTAGATGTAATCGTCCTTTCCCACATTCACTACGACCATA
>CAYYFT010000362.1:0-1152 GCA_964471015.1 uncultured Pirellulales bacterium
GGACAAGTTGCCGAGGGTGTTTTTAATAGATCCCTCCACTTCGGTCGGGATGACACTTCGCGTCAATTGCCGCGGCCAATTGACTATGTAAAGTTGGAAGTATCTTCGAGGAGTTTTCTTGTGAAGTCGAGGAACTCAGCGGCATAAGCGCCATTGGTGACCTTGTGGTCAACCGAAAGAGTCATATTCATCAGCTTTCGCACCACAATGTTTCCGTTGTCAGGGACACAAGTATCGGTTATCCGGCCTATGCCGAGGATGCTGCACTGGCCGGGGATGACTATCGGAATAAAAGAGTCTATTCCAAAAGCGCCGAGGTTGCTGACGGTAATACAGGCGCCTTCGAGGTCGGTGAGCAGTAATTTCCTACTCTGAGCTTTTTCGATAAGGGCAGTAGTATCTGCGGCGATTTGTTTTACGCCCTTTTTGTGAGCGTCCTTTATGACGGGGACAACGAGTCCATCCGCGGCCGAGACGGCCAATCCTATATTGATGGTGTCCGGGAGTTTTATGGCGTTACCAGCCAACCGGCCTGTCATAATCGGGAATTTCTGCAGGCCGATTGCGACCGCCTTTATAAAAAAGTCGTTGTAGGAGATTTTCGCGTCCGCCTTCGCTTGCGCTACGGCGGACAGGCCGGCGGTTTCGTTCAACTTAACTCGCAATTCGACAAGGTCAGTAACATCAGCCCTTACGGTAAGATAAAAGCAAGGGATTTCTCTTTTCGATTTGAGCATTCTTTCGGCGGTCAGTTTCTGCTTTTTCGTCAGGGGTATAGTTTTCCCGGTTTTGACATCTGCCGGGGCCGCTTCGGCAGGCGGCGATTGCGGTTTGGCAGGTTCCGTCTTCGCTGAGGCTACGCCGGACAAGTCGGCTTTAACAGGCGGGGCAGCAGCAGTTTTTAGCGAATCGAGAAAGCTTTGCGGGACCTGCTCATCTTTATCGCCGAGGACCAAGAGCGGCGACCCAACGGGTATGGTCTGGTCGGCCTCGGCGAGGATATGCTTTACGAAACCATCGGCAGGCGATTCCATTTCGAGTGTCGCCTTGTCGGTCTCTATTTCAAAAATATAATCGCCTTTTTCGACCTTGTCGCTGAGTTTGACGAGACAGGCAACAATCGTTGCTTCTTCCATAGTTTGGCCAAGCCGG
>CAYYFT010000363.1:0-1134 GCA_964471015.1 uncultured Pirellulales bacterium
AACTTATTTTGATTGTATCCCGTGTTTTCTCCGCCAGGCACTTGATTCAGTCAGGTTAATAACGGACGACGAGCAGATTCAAGAGCAGGTTATGCGCGAAGTTCTTCGCTTAGCTTCCAAGATGGACTTGCGTCAGAGTCCGCCTGCTATGGCCCAGAAAATACATCGGATGATTCGAAAATTAACCGGCGTTCACGACCCATACCTGCAGTTGAAAAACCGCTTTAACAAGATGGCTCTGGAAATGTATCCTGAATTGAGAGAGCACATTGCAGCTTCTGCCGACCCATTTGAGACTGCGGTTCGGCTGGCTATCGCTGGAAACATCGTTGATTTAGGCGTCAAAACCGGATTAGCAGAATCCGAGATTGAAAAAACTATTACTCAGTCTCTGACAGACCCTTTGGACAAAGAAGCTTTGAAAGAATTCAGGAACGCAACAAACGGGGCAAAGGATATTCTCTACCTCGGAGATAATGCCGGCGAAATTGTTTTTGACCGCCTGCTGATTGAACAACTGCCCACAGAAAACATAACTTTTGTTGTCAAGGCTGACCCTGTTATAAATGATGCAACAATCGAAGACGCCCAGATAGCTGGCTTAACTGATATAGTCAACGTTATCGATAACGGCTCAGACGCACCGGGCACTATTCTGGAAAGCTGCTCGCAGGATTTTCGCCGCCGATTCAACAAAGCTGATTTAGTTATCGCCAAGGGACAGGGCAACTATGAAACCCTGAGCAATGTTAATAAAGATATATTCTTCGTTTTGCGAGCCAAATGTCCGGTCATTGCCAGAGATCTTGGCTGTGAGGTTGGTGAGATGATTTTGCGAAAGAGTAAATCATTTAATGGTATTGTTGATTTAGTTAGGGAGGCAGAATAGATGCCAGGTTTTGATGGTACAGGACCATTGGGTCAAGGGCCGATGACCGGGCGAGGCCAAGGATTCTGTGTTCTGACAACTTCGAGAGAAAATCCAAGCCAAATACAGGGTTTTGCAGGAGCTAATGGTAAACCTATTGGACAAATGAACGAAAGCCTTAATTTTCCTGGAAAGGAGGTGATTAATATGCCATTTGGAAATGGAACAGGTCCAGCCGGTATGGGTCCGATGACTGGAAGAGCCGC
>CAYYFT010000364.1:0-1132 GCA_964471015.1 uncultured Pirellulales bacterium
CCTGCAACCTTCGGATTCGAAGTCCGCGACTCTATCCAATTGAGCTACGGGCGCTGTAGTTCATAACTGCTTGCAAAATAACCGGTTCGTACAAAATTGTCAATTAAGAACAAAGAAGCTGCGACAGCTTACGAAGTAAACGAGTGAAATTCCTGAATGAGCAATTTTGTGTATCTGCCCGGCTTACCGTTTCTGATAACCCTACCGTCGAACTCTACCACAGGAACAATATCTTTAGTGGTTACAGCAATGAAAAGTTCATCCGCGCAGCTTGCTTGTTGCGGCGTTAATGATTTCTCAACTATTTCTAATCCGATATTTTTGCCCGCTTCGATTACGAATTTGCGCGTAATTGAAGGCAGAATATTAGTTGTAAGTGGAGCGGTTTGCAGCGTTTGTCCGGAGACCGCAAAAAACGTCGAACCGGCTCCCTCCGTTATCAAATCTCTGTCATCAACAAGTATAGCCTCGGAACAACCTTTTTGCGCTGCATCCTGACGGGCGAGGACGTTCGCTAACAGATTCAGCGATTTTATGTCGCATCTTTTCCATCGCCAATCAGGATGTGTTGATACCGCAACACCTTTGGTTTTTTCTTCCGTATTATCAGGTAGTTCCATAACAGTCAGAAAGAAATTGGGCTTCAGGCCTGCCTCCCACGTATGGCTGCGCAGTGCAGAACCACGGGTAACGTGGAAATATATCTTGGCGTTGGAAATACCCGCAGCGTCAAAGGCCTTTTTTATTCGAGAACAAATCTGGTCGATGTTTACTCCGACTATTTCAATTACAGACAGATTTCTATCAAATCTTTGCAGGTGTTCTTTAAGTGCAAAGATTTTACCGTTGTAGCTTCGCACCACTTCGTAAACCCCGTCGCCGAAGTAGATTCCGCGGTCGCAGTAAACCGGCTCAAGCTCGGCCAACGGCACGATTTTATCGCTTATCATAGCTACCTGCATATAATCGCTCCCGAAGTCGCTATTGCCTTTAATCCTCAAATAACAGGATACAAAAATATCCGATAATCTGCTTTACAAAAAAGAATAGAATATGTAGGATACCACAGTTATTGGGATTTTTGAAGGTAAACCCTCTGGGAGTTTTTAGAATGTATGCGGTGATTGAACAA
>CAYYFT010000365.1:0-1130 GCA_964471015.1 uncultured Pirellulales bacterium
AGCCCTGATAGACTATCAGGTTGATAGGCCGGGTGTGTAAGCGCAGAAATGTGTTGAGCTAACCGGTACTAACGCTCGATTACTTGACCATATCTATCTTTGGTTGATTGGTAAAAAGCGTTACGAGTTTTCTGCTCATAGACGCATCTGCATATTTGATGAATGGTTAAATGGTAATTGGTTAAATAGTTAAATTGAACCACTATCTAATCATCAGTTACCAATTACCAGTTACCAATTTTGAATTTATCAGGCTTTGCCTGATAAAATAAACTTCCTGGTGACTATACGGACGGGGAAACGCCTGATCCCATTCCGAACTCAGAAGCTAAGCTCGTTCGGCCGATGGTAGTCCTTAGGGGCGAGAGTAGGTATCGCCAGGATTTATAAAGGCCAGCAGTGAAAAACTGCTGGCCTTTTCCTTTGCGTATTCGGATGCGTAAATTCATGAGCATTGACTTTACTGTTTAAATATGTTAAAATAGGTAAAATTAACTATTGGGCTTTCAAAACTATGAGAATATCTCTGCTTTCGCTGGTAATAGTTGTATTTTTGGGTGGTTTTGCTGTCGCCAGGCTATGCCCTGAAGGCGACCTCAATGGCGATTGTAAGGTCTATTGGGAAGATATTAAAGCCTTCGCAGAGCAGTGGCTGGACGAGGGGGGAAGTGCCGACTTCTGTGGTGATGGAGTTGATTTATATGACTTTTCCATTCTGGCCGACAACTGGTGCCAGAGGGGTATTTCACTGGTAATCAATGAGTTTATGGCCTCTAACAACGCAACCATCGAAGACCCGCAGGAGCCGAACGAATTTCCTGACTGGGTTGAAATCCATAACTTCGGCGACACAGATATAGATATGGGAGGAATGTATCTAACAGACGACCTTGATGAGCCCACCAAGTGGCAGATTCCGCAGGGTTATCCAGGCCAGACCACTGTTCCTGCCGGCGGTTTTATTGTTTTCTGGGCCGATGATGACACCGGCGATGGGCCACTGCATACTAATTTCAAGCTGAGCGCAGACGGCGAGCATATCGGGCTGTTTCTCGATGCCGATACTATGATTGACGGTATTATCTTTGGTGAACAAACTACCAACATTTCCTATGGTCGTTATCCCGATG
>CAYYFT010000366.1:0-1115 GCA_964471015.1 uncultured Pirellulales bacterium
ATAGTCAAAAATGCAAAAGCTTTAGCCGAAAAGCTCCTCGAATACGGCTTCAACCTCTCATCCGGCGGGACAGACAATCATTTAATCTTAATCGATTTACGAAATAAAAACGTCCCGGGCAAAAAACTCGCAAAAGCGCTCGACAGGGCAAGAATCGTTACTAATTACAACACCACACCTATGGCCCCGGACCATCCGGCTAATCCCAGCGGGCTGCGTATGGGTACGCCTGCGATTACCACCCGGGGAATGAAAGAAGAGCACGTTCAGCAGATTGCAACATGGATAAACAAAGTGGTTGAAAACATCGACAATGAGTCTGCAATTGAAGAGGTTGGAAAAGAAGTTTTGCTTTTATGCTCGCAGTTCCCTGTGCCGGAGCACTTTATTATTCCAAATAAGAATAATCCGGAGGCGTCGCAGGCCTCAGACCCTCTAACACCGTGGCTGTTCTAAGTTAAGGAGTAACAGTATGGCCAAGGAAGAACAGGTGTTAGTTGTCGAGCGAAAGGTCTTTGAGCAGGTAGGTTTGTTCAACGGCCTCGTATTCGATGTCGAACGCTACCTCGATAAAATCTTCGCTCACGGCGTCCCGCGCTTTATGCCACGCTCGAAGGCGGAAAAAGATCCCTCTTATAAGCAGCTAATCCCATATGTAATTATGGCCTGCGATGGCAAATACCTCAGCTATGTTCGCGGAAAGCGCGCGGGAGAAGGCCGGCTGGTCGGACTGCGCTCCATCGGAATAGGAGGCCACATAAATCCTGCTGATAATGAAGTGCCTTTATTCGACAGGGATTTTCGAGAGATGTACGAAATTGCTGTCGAACGCGAAGTTGCAGAAGAGGTATCCGTCGAAGCCAGCCACACCAACCGCATCGTCGCCCTGCTCAACGATGAATCCAACGAGGTAGGAAGCGTGCATCTCGGGATAGTTCATCATTGGCTTCTCGATGCCCCGAAGGTTAATAGGCGTGAGCAAATGATTACCCAGATGACCTTTATGACACCTGCCGAGTTGCAGCAGGTCCGCGATACTATGGAGACCTGGTCAGCGTTATGCTTTGACAGCCTCCACAAAATTAACCCCATGAGATAGCGAAAACCTGTCTCAC
>CAYYFT010000367.1:0-1110 GCA_964471015.1 uncultured Pirellulales bacterium
GTGCGGAATCCTCTACATAGACCATCTCTTCGAAGGCGACCATCTTGATTCCAATCTCCTCTTCATGCTTTCTGACAAGTTCTTGGGCATCATAGGGACCGTAGAACGGCTTGCCGTTGCTATCTTTGGCAGGGCCAGCGTGGTCGCGCCCGACAATGAAATGCGTACAACCATAATTCTTCCGGATAACAGCGTGCCATAGCGCTTCTCGCGGTCCAGCCAAACGCATAGCCAAGGGCAAAAGACTCAGCATTGTGGTCTGCTTGGGATAATGTTTGAGAACCTCTTGGTAGCAACGCACACGCGCAAAATAGTCTATGTCGCCGGGGCTGGTGCGGCCAACCACAGGATGAAGAAGGAGATTTGCTTCGGTTTGTGTTGCGGCCCGTTTCGTCAACTCCACATGGGCGCGGTGCAGTGGATTTCGAGTCTGGAAAGCCACAACCTTTCGCCAACCCAGTTTCTTGAACAGGCTCCGTAATTCCAACGGCGTATGACGCAGATGCTGGAAGGTATGATGAGGTGGCTGTTCCACGCCTTCCAGAGTGCCGCCTACGTATATTGGGTGTGTCTGATGAAGAAGATAAAAAACCCCACTATGTGCCTCATCTGTAGTGCCATAAACCGATTGTGCTTCTTCTTTGCGGCTGGGGCGCCAGATGTCCTTAACTGTCAGGTTAGCCAGTACTATTCCCTCCGGATGGCGCAACGCCAAGCGGTCTCCGGGAGAGAGGGATGCTGCGAGCCGCTCATCTACATCCAGAGTAATCGGCATGGGCCAAAGCGAGCCATTTTGCAGACGCATCTTTTTGCAAACCGAGTCAAAATCGGGCTGGGTCAAAAAACCATCCAGAGGTGAAAATGCACCGTTGAGCAAAAGTTCTATATCTTGAACCTGCCTTTGAGTAAGGTTCCACGAGGGCAAATGCACTGCCTCTTTTTTCAATTCCACAACTTTCTGCTTAGCAATCAAAGGCTCTCTCAAAGAACTTGTGTTACTTGCTCCTTCCTGCATGAAAACTCCCTATCCTTATGTAAAAAAATAAGCTGATTATATCCAGACTCCGTCCCCGTGGGTTGCACTAAAACCCTCTAATGACCAATACAGTA
>CAYYFT010000368.1:0-1105 GCA_964471015.1 uncultured Pirellulales bacterium
AATGGCAGATGCCGCTTGTTGCGATGATGTACACCCGCGGGCCGAAAATCAAAAACGAATACGACGCTGCCAACGTCAAGCACGCCGCAAGAGTCGGAGCCGAGTTAGGCGCCGATATTGTAAAGGTGCCTTATACCGGCAGCGTCGATAGTTTCACTGAAGTGGTTCAGGGCTGCCCGGTGCCGGTAGTTATTGCGGGCGGGCCTAAGATGGATAGCGACGAGGACATTTTCAAAATGGTCGAGGGGGCCTTGAAAGCCGGTGCAAGGGGTCTGTCAATCGGCCGAAATGCCTTCCAGCACAAAAAACCAGACAAGATAATCGAGGCCCTTTGCAAAATGGTCCACGAAGGTGCTGGTGTCGAAGAGGCAACCAAAATGCTTCGGAGCTAAAAAATACGCAGCCGATAAGGAATTAACAGAATGAAAAAATTATGGGTAAATGTTGTCCCATATAAAAAGGCCCTTGCTATAGCTGCGCTGGAAAGTGGAGCTGAGGCGGTGGTTTTAGCCGATGGCAAAAGCGACACTGTGCGCGAATTTGGCAAAATCAAAACGGTCGAGAGAAACGGCGATATCAAGCCCGGTGCCGATGTTGAGTTCGTCGATATAACCGGCAAAGCCGATGAAGATAAAGCTGCGGCGGTTCCGGAGAATAAAATCGTTGTGCTGCGAATGCTCGACTGGACGATTATCCCGATTGAAAATCTGCTCGCCCGGCGAGGTAAAAATATTATGGTGCAGGTTCAAACAAGCGAGCAGGCCAAGCTTATGACCGAAATCCTTGAAAAGGGCGTCGATGGCGTTGTACTGAATAGCACCGATGTGAATGAAATCAAAAAAACCGCTGAAATCATCCACGGCATAAGTGAAAAGGTCGCTCTTGTAACTGCTACCATTACAGCAACGAAGCTGCTTGGAATGGGCGACCGTGCCTGCCTCGATACCTGCACACAAATGGGATTGGGTGAGGGTATGCTCGTTGGCAACACGGCTTCGGGTTTCTTTTTAGTGCATTCCGAATCCATCGATAATCCTTACGTGGCATCTCGGCCGTTCCGGGTCAATGCCGGTGCGGTGCACGCATATACCTTGGCGCCGGGTGG
>CAYYFT010000369.1:0-1091 GCA_964471015.1 uncultured Pirellulales bacterium
CGATGCAGACACGAGGGGTAAGCAAGAAGATAAGCGTCAGGTTCGACCAGGTTGATGAGGAAACCGCTGCGGTGGCGTAAGCGTGTTTCATATTACGATTGTGTATTGCGTTGAGTATCAGCGTATAGAGTTATGAAGAAGTGCCCTTTTTGCGCAGAGGAAATTCAGGATGCGGCTGTGAAGTGCCGCTTCTGCGGTGAGTTTCTTGAAAAGAGCGGCAGGCCAAAAACGAAATGGTATTTCAGCACTGCTAATATTGTAATTTCCTTTCTGTTCGTAGGTCCGTTTGCCCTGCCGTTCGTATGGTTTCACCCAAGTTATAAAAAGACTACAAAGATTATAGTTACAGTTTTTGTTGGTGTAATTACAGCCTTAGCTATTTATCTCCTAATAAAGTTAGTTCCTAAAATATGGGAATATTACTCTCAGTTAGGGGAAATAATGGATCAACTGTAGTACCAATATATTGTGTATCTCAATCACTAACTTCTAACCACCGGCTACAATACAAACCGATTTAGCTTCTGCTTTACAAAAACCATCTGAAATGATAAGATGCTGAAAGATTGATTACTCATAGTAGTTGCTGATTATTTTTAAGAATATGGATTCCCGCTTGCGCGGGAATGACAAAAGGTCTGCAATGTCAGAAAAACTTGATAAACATATCTTAAAGAATGGGATGGTTATTCTCGGTGAACCAATGGAAGCGGTCGAGTCGGTGGCGTTCGGCTTTATGCTTCCGGCCGGTGCCGCCCTGCTGCCTGAGGGCTGCTGCGGGGCTGGAACCGTTATTGCCGACTGGATTTTCAGAGGCGCAGGGGATAAAAACAACAGAGAGCTCGGTGACGCACTTGACGGTCTTGGGCTGCATCGCGCCAGCTCGGTCGGCAGCTCTCATATAACCATCGGGGCTGCTTTAGAAGCAGAGAACATAGCTGAGGCAATAAAATTGTATGCCGATATAATACTTCAAGCCAGCCTGAAGGAAGACCAATTTGAATTAGTGAGGCAACTGGCAATTGATGGAGTGCGTGCTTTGGATGATGCCCCCCGGCAGAAAGTTATGCTAAAGCTGCGAGAACGATTCT
>CAYYFT010000370.1:0-1089 GCA_964471015.1 uncultured Pirellulales bacterium
CGGTGAACAAATTCTATTTAGCTGTGCCGCAGATTATGCAGGAGACAATGGACAAATTCGCAAAAGTGGTCGGGCGCAATTATCACTTGTTTGATTATGTGGGATCGAAAGATGCGGAGAAGGTCGTTGTTATTATGGGTTCGGGCGCCGATACCGCCCACGAGACAGTTGAGTTCCTGGCCTCTAAAGGCGAAAAGGTCGGTGTTGTAAAGGTGCGGCTTTACAGGCCGTTCAGCACCAAACACTTTATCGATTGCCTACCAAAAAGCGTTAAAAAAATCACTGTGTTAGACAGAACGAAAGAGCCTGGTTCTATCGGCGAGCCGTTATATCTGGATGTTCGCACGGCAATCGGTGATGCAATGAGCCGGGGCCAGACGTCTTTTGAAAAGTATCCTTTGATTGTTGGTGGACGATACGGGCTGGGCTCGAAGGATTTTACACCGGCTATGGTAAAAGCCGTCTTTGATAATCTGGACGCCGCAAAACCCAAAAATGGTTTCACTGTAGGTATCATTGACGACGTGACCAATACCAGTCTGGATGTTGATGAATCCTTCGGAATTGAGAGTAGTAAGTTTTTCTCCGGCATGTTCTATGGCCTCGGTGCGGATGGGACCGTAGGTGCAAATAAAAACTCCATAAAAATCATCGGCGGGTTAACGGACAATTACGCACAGGGTTATTTTGTTTATGATTCCAGAAAAGCCGGAGCTATGACCATATCGCATCTGCGATTTGGTCCGGAGTTCGTTCGCAGGCCGTACTTGGTAGGCAAGGCTGATTTTGTTGCCTGTCACAACCCTAGCTTTCTGGAAAAGTATGACATGCTTTCGGCTGCCCGTCCAGGCGCAACGTTCTTACTAACCAGCAGTCATAGCTCGGATGAAGTGTGGGATACTTTGCCGCAGGAAGTACAAAAGCAGATAATCGAAAAGAAGCTGAAGTTCTATGTCATTGATGCGATTTCGCTTGCACAGGAAATTGGACTGGGACCAAGAATCAATGTAATTATGCAAACCGCCTTTTTCAAGATAAGCAATATTATCTCGCAGGATGCCGCTGTTAAGGCCATCAAGGATGCTGTTA
>CAYYFT010000371.1:0-1086 GCA_964471015.1 uncultured Pirellulales bacterium
CCTGTGGGCTTGGGCTGAACACATCGACCAAAGTGCCGCCGACAATACCGGTTATAAAGGCCGCAACAGGCCGGAAAATGGCAAAGACAGGGCCGAGAAGGCTTAGAGTCACAAAGATACTGTCAACACCCGTCTGGGGTGTTGATAGTAGAAATGCGATGGTCGAGCCTTTGCTCGCACCGTGTTTATGCAGGGACATTGACACCGGAATCACGCCGCACGAGCATAAAGGCAGCGGAACTCCGAAAATCGACGCTTTTATCAAGGGCCAAATCCCGGAGCCTCCGAGATGCCTTTCCACAAGCCGCTGTGATATAAGCACCGACAGAATCCCCGCCACTAAAAAGCCGAACAGTAAATAGGACGACATCTCAGCTACCGTGCCCCAGAACTCCACGATTATCGACTTAACAAAATCAGCCATAGTGCACCATCGTTTAGCCGTCGCCGGTACGGCGACGCACTTTGTCATTCCTGCGAAGGCAGGAACCCAGTAATTGTAGGGTGGGCTTTAGCCCACCAAAATTTACTTGTCCGCCTCAGGCGTATTTCTTTCTACGCCTCATATTTAGCATTGTTCCTCCCTTTCCCAAAAAGGTAAGGCCCGCGCGCCGGGGGGCGGTTACCCTGCACCTCCATGGTGCAGTGGCTCAATCAAAAACGCCGCCGCTTATCTTCTCCAAATGCCCTATCACAATCGGCTGGGATTTACGGTTAACCTTCCTCATTTCCTTTTTCCTTTAGTATGGATCAAACCTCCCACTTTTGCTGCAAACTCAATCAACTTTTTCAAAAGGCCTCCCACCTATTCAATATTCAACCTTTTGAAATTTTATCTTTTTCTCTTCATCAAAATAAAATTCATACCAATGTACTGGTTGGCACTCATCCTTGTACATATCGTTAAAACTTGGAAGTATGTTCTGTTTCAATTCATTTTCATAAGATCCATCAGGAAGGCTGGGAACCACAATTATGGGTTGAAGATTCTCTTTGGAAGTCCCACACAGATACCCCCGACACCATTTTACGTACCGTTCTAATTGCCTGTGAATTCCCGTATCTGGACTAGCTTTTAACTCAATA
>CAYYFT010000372.1:0-1068 GCA_964471015.1 uncultured Pirellulales bacterium
CTGATTAAGGCAACCAAGGTGGACGGTGTTTACGACGATGACCCGCAGATTAATCCAGATGCGAAGCTGTTCGACAAGTTGTCTTATTCCGACGTGTTAAAGAAGAACCTCAGAGTAATGGACCACTCGGCGATAAGTCTTTGCAGGGACAACGGTATCGAGATTATTGTTTTGAATATTTTCAAAGAGGGTAATATGACCAAGGCCCTTTGTGGTGAGCGAGTTGGCACCTTAATTAGTGGCGGAGATTGAAGATGCGAACCGGCGAAATAGTCTCTGAGAGCGAATCCAGGATGAAGAAGGCGGTAGAAGTGCTGCGGGATGAGTTAAAAGCCGTTCGGACCGGAAGAGCATCGACGGGGCTGGTTGAGAATATAAAGGCCGATTATTACGGGACACCAACGCCAATTAAAACAATAGCATCCGTGTCAATACCCCAACATGATATGATTGTGATTAAGCCGTTCGACCCGGCTTCAGTCAGAGAGATAGAAAAGGCAATCAAGAACAGTGATTTGAGCATTGCACCTGTTGCGGACAGGGGCCTGATAAGACTCAGTGTTCCACCACTTAGCGGTGAAAGAAGAAATGAACTTGTCGCCCAGGTCAAACAAATGGGTGAGCAGACAAAGGTTAGTATCCGTAACATCCGAAGGGAAGCAAACAAGCAACTCGAAAAGCAGCAAAAAGGCAAAATTATCACTGAAGACGACCTCCAGAACGGCAAGAAACAAATCGACGATACTACCCGAGAATACACCGACAAAGTTGATTCGGTAGTTAAAAACAAATCGGACGAGATAATGCTCGATTGATTTTTGCCGGAAACAAAAGACCGAAAATTGTCTCTTGTGCTTTATTGGGGGACAAAGTAATGCAAGCTCCGGAAAATTCTGAAGCCAAGCCACAAAGAAAAACCAAAAAAAGGGTATTGAAACTGGTGTTGCTGTCCATAGTTATTCTGGTTGTGTTGGTGGCCTTTGTTGTGCCCGGGTTTGTGTCGTCCGAGAGGAGCCGGAAAATAATATTAGCTAAAATCAATAGTTCCATTGACGGCGAGGTAGATTT
>CAYYFT010000373.1:0-1063 GCA_964471015.1 uncultured Pirellulales bacterium
CTGGACGTCCTTCATACCCCCGGCCACACGCCGGGTGGTATTTGCCTGTATTCGAAAGCCGACGGCATTGTTTTTGTAGGTGATACTTTGTTTGCCGATTCGGTTGGCCGAACGGATATGCCGGGCGGCAGCGCGACACAATTGATAAAAAGCATAAAGGAAAAACTCTGTCTCCTGCCTGATGAGACTGTCGTTTATCCCGGCCACGGCCCAATAACAACCATCGCACAGGAAAAAACAAATAATCCATTTCTGAAATAAGCTTTTCTCTGCGTAAGGTTCAAAAAATCATAGCCGGACATTTGTGATACAAGGTGGATGCGTATTTGCTTTTCCCTCAATTATGGGCTGCCCACCTCCAGTAGTTGCCCCTCCCATTGCTCAGCAATTATTAAAAGTTGTTGTTGAGGTATTCCGGCTTGCCGTCGTCGCTATCGTAACGTGTCGAATCTTGCTCCTCCGCGTCGATTCTAATTCGCTCGATACGCTCAGCTTGTTTGCTGATACTGTCAACGGTAATCAGAATTGCGTTCATTTTCACATCGCCGGTCGCTATTTCAAAAGGCACCGGCATCTGGGTTCTAAAAGCCTTTAAGACGCTTTCAGCCCCTCGCCCGAGAACCGAATCATGACCACCCGTCATACCGATATCCGTAATATAAGCGGTGCCTTTAGGTAGAATTTTTTCGTCTGCGGTTACAACATGCGTGTGAGTGCCGAAAACACAACTCACCCTGCCGTCGAGATGATAGCCCATCGCAATCTTTTCACTTGTGGCTTCGGCGTGGAAGTCAACGATTATGATATCGGCTTGTTGCTGAAGTTGAGGCAGGATTCTATCAGCAGCATTATAAGGGCAGTCAGCCGGCTTCATAAACAGGCGACCTATCAGAGAGACGACCCCTACGGTCGGCCCCTTGGAGGTCTTATAAACCCCAATTCCCCTGCCTGCGGCAAATTCGGACAAATTCGCCGGCCGCGCGATATTGTCCGCTGTTTCCAAAGTATTAATAATATCTCTTTTGCGGTAGGTATGGTCGCCTAATGTAATCAGGTTTACACC
>CAYYFT010000374.1:0-1051 GCA_964471015.1 uncultured Pirellulales bacterium
GAAAAACCCAATTTGTATCGGCAGATTTTCCCATATACCGAATTTCCCAGGATAACATTCGATGAGCAAAAAGTTGCGTATGATATTCCGGAGAAGATATGGGTAACCGATACGACCTTCCGTGACGGTCAGCAGACCAGGCCTCCTTATACACCGAAGCAAATTCTGCGGATATATGATTTACTACACGAAATAGACGGCGATACCGGTTTGATTCGACAGAGCGAATTCTTTCTATACTCGCAGCGTGACAGAGAAGCGGTAGAGATGTGTAAAGCCCGCGGGTATAAGTTTCCTGAGGTTACCGGCTGGATAAGGGCTGTGGAGTCCGATTTTAAGCTGGTTTCGCAAATGGGGCTTAGCGAGACCGGCATTCTGACCTCGGCAAGTGATTATCATATATTCTTCAAACTGCGAAAGACCCGCACCCAGGTGGTGAATGCTTACCTCGATATTGCCAAAGCGGCGCTGGATAACGGAGTTATCCCTCGATGTCACTTCGAGGATATAACACGAGCTGATTATGAAGGTTTTGTGCTGCCCTTTGCGGCTGAACTGATGAAGCTGGCTGAAGAGTATAAGAAGCCGGTTAAGATTCGTCTTTGTGATACGCTCGGGTTCGGCCTGCCGTGGGCACAGGCAGCTTTGCCTCGAAGCATTCCAAAACTTGTTTACGGGCTGCGGCAGATTGGGGTGCCGTCCGAATGGCTCGAATGGCACGGTCATAACGACCTGCACAAGGTCCAGGTCAATGCCGCCACTGCTTGGCTCTACGGCTGCAGCGCTGCAAACGCCGCCATATTCGGTGTCGGTGAGCGAACCGGCAATCCACCTCTGGAAGCAATGGTGGTTGAACATGCTCAATTGAAGGGGGTAACAGAGGGTGTCAACTACGCTGCGATAACCAAGCTTGCTGAGTATGCCTCAAAAGAGCTGGGCTTTGAAATTCCACATAATTATCCGCTGGTCGGCAGGGATTTCAATGTTACGCGGGCCGGTATTCACGCCGACGGTTTGCTGAAGAACGAGGAGATATATTGCTGCTTCGATA
>CAYYFT010000375.1:0-1038 GCA_964471015.1 uncultured Pirellulales bacterium
GGCTGCTTGACAATGCGGCAGAAGGTGGTTAAAAGTAAGTTGTGGGAATTGTTTGCTAAAAGCGCTTTTTGGAGAGAAAAAATATGATTGGAGCAATTGGTGCTAAAGCTATAGAAGATGCAAGTAGAGTGGGCCGGTTCGGCAGGTTTGCCTGGCGGGCGCTAGGAGCATGCGGCTGGAGCATGGTTAGAACGAGAACGTATCCTCTGATATGGACGCAAATGAATGTAATCGGTGTTCGAAGTGTGCCGATTGTGATGATAACGGGAGCGTTCGTGGGGATGATACTGGCGGTCCAGGCATACGACCAGCTTGCGGGTATGGGGCTGGAAGAACACTTAGGAGTTTTGATTAACATATCAGTTGTTAAAGAACTGGGTCCTGTTCTTGCGGCGGTGATGTTGGCAGGGCGGGTCGGCGGCGCTTTGACGGCTGAGCTTGGGACGATGAATGTTACCGAACAGATAGATGCGGTCAAGAGCATGGGGACTGACCCGGTACGGCATCTGGTAGCACCGCGGCTTCTGGCGTGTTTGCTTCTTACGCCGGCACTGATTATCTATGCAGATTTGCTCGGTGTATTGGGCGGATATTTCGTTGGGGTTATGCAGTTCGGGATTAACAGTCAGGGGTATTGGAGCTTTAGTGCATCGGGCGTGGAACTGTGGGATGTGGTTGTCGGAGTTGTAAAGGGCTTTTTCTTTGGTGCGGCTATTGCGGTAATCAGTTGTTATAAGGGCTTTACGTGCAAGGAAGGCGCTCACGGAGTAGGTCAGGCATGCACGGAGGCGTTTGTGGCCAGCTTTATCTCTATATTGGCGCTGGATTTTACACTGGCAGTGGTTTTTAAGGCGATTTACAATACATTTTGGCCTTTGAGAAGTCTGGTAGGATAAAAGAGCGAAAGAGCGGTAAGGCAAAAATAAGAGTGGAAAAGGCTGAAAACAATAAGGGGACGACAGGAAGAGGCGATAATGGTGTAGTCGTTATTAAAAACCTTACTAAAAAGTTCGGTGACAACGTTGTTCTGGATAATAT
>CAYYFT010000376.1:0-1029 GCA_964471015.1 uncultured Pirellulales bacterium
TTCTCCCACGCAAAAGCTGCGATATTCTCCACGGTTGGAATCGCTTTGGTAAAATGCGGCACATCCACGTTCAAATTCTTGTGGTCAACCAGTTTCACAAACTCACCGTCCACTACTCTTTCAAAATCACCGATACTAAAACTACCCTTGTCTGCCTGGTTCTTTATCGTAACCTCAACAACATAATTATGCCCATGGCCAGCGGGATTTGCGCATTTGCCGAAGACTTTCCGATTGCGTTCATCCGAAAAGCTGTCGTTCCAAAGCTTGTGCGTTGCCATAAATTCGAATTTCTCACTAAAATAGCTCATCTTGCAATCTTCGCAGTCAACCCTCACTTTTCTGAAAGGATTCAGCGCCAAGCTCAATGCTCCCAACCTCGCCGTCCCGAACTTATCGGCCAATTGTCCCCACGCCGATTTTAAAAGTTTTGTTATTTCGAAAAACCCAATATGTTTGCCCTGCCGAAAGTCTTCTCTTATCTGCCGGGCAAATATCGGCACAACGTATTTTTGCACTTCCTTGTCAACATCATTTACGTTAACGACAAATCCCGTAGCCGGCTCAACCTCGCCAACCAGCATAACAGACAATTCGAAAAATATCGACAGCCCTTCGCCTGCCGGCCTGGATACAAACGAATTAAAACCGCTACTATCCTCAGGCAAAAAAGGATTAATCGAAAACCGAATTAGCCTTGATAGTTTATGCATAAACAAGAAGTCTTCTATCTGTTACCATTGTGCATCAAATTTATAATCTCACTTCGGCTTCTCGGGTCTCTCTTAAATATCCCACGAAGTGCCGAAGTCACCATTACCGAGCCGGGCTTCTTAATCCCTCGAATGGTCATACAGCTATGCGATGCCTCCAGAACTACCGCTACACCCCGTGGCTTCAGGCTATTCATTATAAAATCAGCTATTTGGCCCGTAAGCTGTTCCTGTATCTGTAGCTTACGGGCAAAACAATCAACAATACGGGCCAGCTTGCTAACTCCAAGAACAACACCTGCCGGCAGGTACGCAA
>CAYYFT010000377.1:0-1005 GCA_964471015.1 uncultured Pirellulales bacterium
CAAAAAAACAATAGCCGGCCTGGAAGATGCCAAACACATCCTAAAGGACAGCACAGTAGACGAAGATTTCAGGGACCTGGCGAAAGAAGAAATCGGTCAGCTTGAAGCTAAAAAGAACGTCCTCCTCGAGGAAATTCAAAATATCCTTGTAATGGCTGACGAACTAGGTATCGATTCGGTCATAATGGAAATACGTGCAGGCACCGGTGGCGAAGAAGCAGCTTTGTTCGCACGCGATTTGTTCAATATGTACACAAAATACGCTGAAGACCGCAAATGGAAGGTCGAACAGCTTGATTTCAGCCCGGCGGAAATGGGCGGCTTTCGCGAAGTTATATTCAGTATCAAAGGCCGAGGAGTATGGTCCGAATTAGGCTACGAGGCCGGCGGACACCGCGTTCAACGCGTCCCGGAAACCGAATCACAGGGCAGAATTCATACCTCTGCTGCAACAGTAGCAGTATTGCCTGAGCCGGAAGAAGTTGATATTCAGATTGCCGACAACGAAGTCGTCGAACATGTCGGCAGGTCCAGCGGCCCAGGCGGACAAAGTGTCAACAAGCTCAGCAGCGCTATCAAACTTGAGCATATCCCAACCGGCATTACCGTCAGTATGCAGGATGAAAAAAGCCAGCACAAAAACCGCGCCAAGGCCTGGCGGATTCTGAAAAGCAGAATTTACGAATATTACCAGAGTAAAAAAAGAGCACAGCGCGATTCACAACGCAAAACTATGATTGGCTCAGGCGATAGATCCCAAAAAATCAGAACATACAATTACCCACAAAATCGCCTGACTGACCACAGAATCAACTTGTCGCTTTATAGCCTGGATAAGATAATGGCCGGTGATATGGCCGAACTAATTGCAGCATTGAAAAATTACGATAGAGAACAAAGACTGAAAAACCTTTAAAGACCATAGACTCAAGACCAAAGACTAAAGGCGAAATAGATGGCAAGAGATTTTAAGAATATAAAAGCATGGCAATATGCTGATGATTT
>CAYYFT010000378.1:0-1003 GCA_964471015.1 uncultured Pirellulales bacterium
GCGGCTGATGTTAATGGCCACGAAGTTTACTTCGGCAGCAATTTCGACGATGTCAACGATGCCAATAGCTCGGACCCCAATGTCTATAAAGAGACGGTTACTGACCCCTGCTATACAATCGATTTCAACAGCCTTGACGTGGATACAACTTACTATTGGCGGATAGATGAAGTTAATGCTAATCATCCGGACAAACGTTGGAGAGGTGGTGTATGGACCTTTACGACGGACAACTATCGTGTTGTGGAGAATTTTGATTCGTATGAGAGCCGCGATGCTCTGACGGATGTATGGGAGGATTATTTCGAAAACGACAGCAGAGCGTTCCTTCAGCTTGTGAAGACAGGCGAGCCAGGCCAGCGTCCTGTTCGCGATGGCAACTCGGTGGAGTATTCGTTCAAAAATAATAAGTCCCCACACTATTCCGTGGCCGAAGCGGCTCTTGCTGATTTGCCAAGCGATATCGGCTCAGACTGGAGCACATACGAAGAATTGTCGCTGTGGTTTTATGGTCAAGAAGACAATCCTGTTAATTCGCAGATGTATGTAAGCCTGACTGATGGCGACAGTCCCTCGAAGACCGCGACAGTGCCATACGGCATGTACGACCCCAAGGAAGATATGAACGATATCAAGGAGCAAAAGTGGCAGGAATGGAATATCGACTTGCAGGAGTTCCTTGATGACAACGACGACGTGAACCTGGCCAATGTTGCGACAATTACTATCGGCTTCGGTGACGGCAGCAGTTCAGACCCGGGTATCGTGTACTTTGAGGATATCCGGCTGTATTTAAGGAGCTGTTTTCCCGGATACGACCCGGTAGGTGACTTTGACCTGGACTGTGATGTTGACTTTTCTGATTTTGCTGTTTTCAGCCTCGCCTGGCTGATAAGCTCAGAACAGCGGGGCTACAATCCCATCTGCGATATCTCAGAACCCAAAGACGGTACAATTGACGAACACGACCTTGCCCGCTTTTGTGATGATTGGCTCTGGCAAA